>JBAUOG010001015.1:0-13301 GCA_049579625.1 Bryobacteraceae bacterium | reverse complement strand
CTTCAGACGATGGCGGGTACCGCGGGGCGTTTTCGATTGAACGCGGACCTGCCGATCCCATTTGACGGATTCAGCGGCATGGAGGTGGATCTTCTGTGCGACAAGCCGCGTGTGGTCCTCGAAATCGACGGTCCGCAGCACCTCGGCGATCCTGTTGCGTACCGGCGCGATCGGCGCAAGGACCAACTGTTGCAGGAGAACGGCTACATTGTCCTGCGCTTCCTAGCCGACGACGTCGCGAAGGATCTGGACTTAGTGCTGGATGCAATCCAGCGCGTTTTTGCAAATCGCCAACAGGTCATAACCTTATAAAGCGCATGGAGAGTTCAGAATGCTAAATCCGAAATACATTGCCTACGAGGCCTCTAGGCCTTACTCTGAGTTGGTTCGAGGGGCGCTAGGCGACCTTGTCGACGGCGAGCACTTCTTCGACAACGTCGCTGACGACGTTGTCTACGAGGTCCTCTACGACTTCCCCGGTTGGCCTCGCATAATCCAGGGGCGCGCCGATCTGATGGCCAAGTTCCAGGGCTATGGCAAAAACATCGAGCTTCAGTCTGCCGACCAGTTGATTACCCACACGGCGGATAACGGCCGTGTCGTCATCATCGAATACCAGGTCCATGGGACTGTCCTCGCGACAGGCGTAAAGTACAACAATCGGTTTTGCTCAATCATAAAGCTTGAAAACCGGAAGATCTCGCACTGGCGAGACTACATGGATTCTCTCGCGGCCTGGAACGTATTGACGGCGGGCCCTCGCTAAAAGGCCGGAATCCCGAGAAGGTCAAAACATACTGCCATCAAGCAAATCCTTATGATTGAAGTGAACCCGAGAGGGAAGGACTCGGCAAGTCGATCGGACCGGGTCAGATTCTCGTGCGATTGGGATTTGGCTCCTCAGGTAGGATTCGAACCTACAACCCTTCGGTTAACAGCCGAATGCTCTACCGTTGAGCTACTGAGGAGCATGTGTTGCGGGCGTTGCCACGTGCGTTTGGCAGTGCTCGCTGTCGGTACGATCTCATTAAAGCATACTGGGTTCGCGGTGTGTCAACTTGTTGAATCACATTGCCCCGGGAGGCTGGCGGCGGATGCTACGCTGAAGGTTTCCAATGCAACTCGACAAGGTGTACGAACCGCAACGTTTTGAGCCGCATTGGGCACAGTGGTGGATAGAATCCGGCCTCTATAAGGCGGAGATCATACCGGGCAAACCGGTCTTCTCACTGGTCATTCCGCCGCCCAATGTCACCGGCTCGCTCCACATCGGGCACATGCTCGACCATACCGTCATGGATGTCGCGGTTCGCTGGCATCGAATGCTCGGTGATACCACGCTATGGCTGCCGGGGATGGATCACGCCGGCATCGCCACTCAAATGGTGGTGGAGCGTAGGCTCGCCGAAGAAGGTCTGAACCGAAAGCAACTCGGCCGGGACGAGTTCGAACGCCGCGTCTGGCAGTGGAAAGAACAGTATGGCGGCAGGATCAAGCAGCAGATCCAGCGCGAAGGCGCCAGCGTCGACTGGTCGCGCGAACGCTTCACCATGGACGACGGTCTGTCACATGCCGTGCGCGAAACCTTCGTGCGCTTGTGGGAGGCAGGACTTCTCTATCGTGGCGAGTACCTCGTCAACTGGTGCCCGGGCTGCCAAACGGCCATCTCCGACGTGGAGACGATTCACGAGACCGTCGAGGGACATCTGTGGCACATCCGCTATCCGGTGGTGGGGAGCAATGAAGGCCTTGTGGTCGCGACCACACGGCCGGAGACGATGCTTGGCGATACAGCCGTAGCGGTAAACCCGGACGATGCCCGCTATAAGCACCTGATCGGCAAGCGTGTTCTTCTTCCGCTGATGAATCGTGAGATTCCAATCATCGCGGATGCGATGGCCGATCCGAAATTCGGCACCGGCGTAGTGAAGATCACGCCGGCTCACGATCCAAACGATTTCGAAGCCGGGAAGCGCCACAACCTTCCTTTGGTGAAGGTGATCGGCGAAGACGCGCGCATGACGGCCGCTGCCGGGCCGTATAGCGGACTTGACCGCTTCGAAGCACGCCGGCGCATTGTCGCCGCTCTGCAACTGTCCGGCGAACTGATCAAGACTGAGCCCTATGCAGTCAACATCAGCAAGTGTGATCGCAGCAAGACGATTATTGAGCCGCTGGTCTCGACCCAGTGGTTCGTGAAGATGAGGCCGCTGGCGGATAAGGCCATGGAGGCCGTGGAATCCGGGCGCATCCGGTTTGTGCCCGACGACCGTGAGGCGGTGTTCTTCCATTGGATGCGCAACATCCGCGACTGGTGCGTTTCGCGGCAACTCTGGTGGGGGCATCGTATCCCAGCCTGGCATTGCCGGCAGTGCGGCACCATCACTGTGGCGCGTGAGACGCCTGCGATTTGCCCCAAATGTCATTCGACGGAGCTAGAGCAGGATACCGACGTCCTCGACACATGGTTCAGCTCCGGCCTCTGGCCCTTCTCCACCCTGGGCTGGCCCGATGACACGGAAGATCTACGCACGTTCTATCCGACCTCGCTCCTGATTACCGGATTCGACATCCTGTTCTTCTGGGTGGCCCGCATGATTATGCTTGGCATCTGGTCGACCGGCGACGTGCCGTTCCGTGAGGTGCACATGCACGGGCTGGTTCGCGACGCCGAGGGCCAGAAGATGGCGAAGACCAGAGGCAACGTCGTGGATCCGCTGGATCTCATCGACAGGTACGGCACCGATGCCTGCCGTGTGGGACTGCTGATTTCGGCGGCGCCGGGCGCCGATATTGCCCTTCAGGAAGAACGTCTCGTCGCGGCGCGCGGATTTGCCAACAAGCTGTGGAACGCCTCGCGCCTGCTCTTCATGAACATGGAGCGAAGCGGTGTGAAGGCGTCGGGGGATGGCGCCGGGCCGGTCCCCGTTCCGCAGCTGGAGTTGTCGCGCACTGAGGACCTGTGGATCTTCAGCCGGCTGGATTCGACGACTGACACAGTGAACCGAGCGCTGGTGCAACACCGCTACCACGAGGCCGCGCAATCGCTGTGGGACTTCGTCTGGCATGAGTTCTGCGATTGGTACCTGGAGGTCAAGAAGCTTCGATTCGAAGAAGTATCCGGCATGACGGCGGATTGGGCTGTGACCCTGCAGGTTTACGAAACCATCCTGCGGCTGCTCCATCCGTTCATGCCCTTCATCACGGAAGAACTGTGGCAGCGGCTGGGGCAGGAAGCGCAGGCGGGCGGGCGTCCAGCATCGATCTCGATTACAAGTTATCCGCAGCCGCTGGCAGCCGGATCGACGCTCGCTCCCGACGCGGAACGCCAGTTCACGCTACTGCAGCGCATTGTGACGGCTGCCCGCGAATTGAGACACGACAACAAGCTTGACCCGAAAGTGATCTATGATGCGAGCCTTCAGTACCATGGCGTTGCGCTCGCGGCATCGGAGACTCAGGTGATTGAGGTGCTGACGAAGCTTCGGATTCAATCCGGGCCTGGCGGCACTACGGGGCTAATACGATCCACGCCGGATTTCGACCTTCGGATCGACGCCCAACCAGCGGCGGCCTCCAATGGCGCCGGCGGCTCTGAGTCTCGGGGCCGCATCGAGAAGGAGATTGCGAATCTCGAAAAGGTGATCGAGAGTTCCAATCGGCAGCTCAGCGACGAGACCTTCCTGGGCAAGGCGCCGGCGAAGGTGGTGGAAACGGTTCGCGCCAAGTTGGCCGATTACCAGGCGCAACTCGCCAAGAACAAGAAACTGCTCGAAGGACTCGACTAGATGCTCACTCTGTCGCGCTAATGGCCCTCGATCTTCGACAGCTCAAAGAACGGCTTCCTAAGACGCCGATCCATTATTTCCCAAGCATCGACAGCACCATGACCGAAGCAACCCGTCTGGCCGCGGAAGGTGCGCCACACGGTACATTGGTGATCGCCGATGAGCAGACAGCCGGGGTTGGACGCTTTGGAAGAACCTGGCATTCGGAAGCGAACGATGGCATCTACTGCAGCCTGGTCTTGCGGCTTCCCCTCCCTGCCAGCGCGGTGGCTGTCGCGACTCTTGCGCTTGGGCTGGCTACGAAAGAAGCCATTCAACTCACGACCGGGCTGCCGTGCGACTTGAGGTGGCCCAACGATGTTCTGGTGGGTGATGACAAGGTGGCCGGAATACTGGCGCAGCTACTCGATAGCCGCATCGTTGCCGGCGTCGGCATTAATGTCAACCAGCCCTCGTTACCTGAGGGGCTTCGGACGCCCGCAACCTCGCTGCGCCTCGCGGTCGGCGGACGCATCTTCGCCCGCGAGCCAATCGTCGCTGCGCTGGTCAACCAGATTGAAGAGTTCTGCACGATCCTGGTAGACCAAGGACCGACAGCGGTTTTGAAGGCTTTTGCCGCATCCTCCAGCTACATCATCAACCGGCGCGTGGTCTATGAAGGCGAGACCGGCTTTGAACGCGGCACCACGGCCGGCCTCGATCCGAACGGCTTCTTGCTGGTTCGGGACGACGCGGGCCAACTGTGCACGGTCTACACCGGCGGCGTGCGGCCCGATACAGAGCTGTGAGACAAGCCGCATGAGTGACGACCTTGCATCCGCCGTGGCGGACGACTCCAACTGGCCGGCAAACTACTTCAACTACTTCACTGAGATCGAAGAGCATTTCCAGCGGGCGCGGGGAACCAGCCTGTTCCTGCTTTCACCCCTTGATTGGGCACTGATTGAGAGTTGGAAGAATGCCGGTGTGCCGCTCGAAGCGGTCCTGCGCGGCATTGATGAGGCGTTTGACAAATGGCAATCGCGGAAGCGGAAGACCCGGATGGTGAACTCGCTCGCCTACTGCACCCAAGCGGTACTGGAAGCCGCGAAGCAAATGGCCGGCGTGGGAAGCAGCCGGGCGCTCAAGAAGGCGGAGTCTCCTTTTGCGGTTGAAGAGCTGCGCCAGTACGTGACCGACGCGGCTGCCAAAGTCCGGGTGCATGCTGCGGCGCCTTTCGTTTCCGTCGCCGAGAGTCTGGATGCGATTGCGGCGGGCATGGAAGCACTGAGCGGCGACCTGGAAGATCTGGAGCGCCGGCTGACGGCGCTGGAAGAGAAGCTAGTGGCGGCCGCCCGCAGCGCGCTGCCTGACGACGACTTACTGGCCATTCGCCGGGACCTGGATTCGGAGCTGAACCCGTTTCGCGGAAAGATGACTGCCGATCAGATCTCGATGCTCGAGCGGCGATACCTGGACACGGCCGTTTTGCAGCGCTCGGACCTGCCGCGTCTGAGCCTCTTCTACATCCATTCGTAAGTTGCGCTCAAGACGAGATCCGCTTGCGGACGCGCGCGGTTCAGGGCTGGAGTTTTCGTGCAGACTCTGCACCATGCCGTCGATAAAATCTTGCTAGAACTAGTTGAAGGAGCTAACAGACTATGAACAAGTTTCGCCTCATGGCGCTTGCCGCGCTGCTCGCAATCCCCTTCGTCGCCGTGCCATACGTCAAGGCCGCCGACGTGGTTCCGCAGGCGGGTCAGGCCGCACCGGATTTCTCGCTGCCGTCGCAGGATGGCACTCCCGTCAGTCTCAAGGAGTTTCGCGGGAAGTGGGTGGTGCTGTACTTCTACCCGAAAGACAATACGCCCGGCTGCACGGTGGAGGCGCACAACTTCCAGCAGGATCTGCCGAAGTATGAGGCGCTGAATGCCGTCATCGTGGGCGTCAGCGTGGATTCGAGCGACAGCCATAAGGACTTCTGTGCCAAACAAGGTCTGACGTTCAAGCTGGCCGCCGACACCGACAAGAAGGTAGTTGAGGAATACGGCTCCCTGAAAGAAATGATGGGCATGAAGCTCGCGTCGCGCAACACGTTCCTGGTGGACCCGGAGGGCAAGATTGCCAAGGAGTGGATCGGGGTTAAACCGGCGGGCCATAGCGCCGAAGTCCTGGCAGCGCTCACCGAGCTCGAGAAGAAGTAAGCGAGGGCGGCCTATAAGAGACGCCGCCCTGCATCTCGCGCGTCATAACCCCCGAAGCTCTCCAGCTCGCGTCTGAAGCTGGACCGATTGAGCGTTTCGATCAGCACTCGAATGCCAGGATTCCCGAGGTCCCTGCGGTGCAGCGCCAGATCATACCGCTCAGTTACCAGTGGGATGAAAGCCAACCCGAGCGAACGAGCTACAGCACCTGGAGCGATGCAGCAATCGGCCGCGCCGCTTCGTACCTGCCAGGCGGCATCAAGATGCCCAGTTGCGAGCTTAAGGTAGCCGCGAACGGCATTGGACGCGATGCCCAAGCGCTTCAGCTGCGCATCGAGCAGCTTCCGGCTGCCGGCGCCGATTTCGCGGTTGACGATCGAGACGTCTTTCCTCGCCAGGTCTTCCACTCCGCGGATTCCCTTTGGGTTGCCAGTAGCCGCGACAATGCCTTCTTCCCACACGGCAAACGAGACCACGGCAACCGAGTCTTTGGGGAATAGGGCGCCGATCGCGGGTATGTTGGAAGCGCCGGTCGCTTCGTCCCGCAAGTGCGTACCGGCAATGTGAATCGATCCCTTCTGGAGCAACTGGAGAGCCTGCGAGCTGTTGCGGTGTGCGAGAACCAATTCCACTCCGGCAATTTGGGCGTACCGGGCTAGGACCGAGATGCCCGGGTCGCACCCAGCCACGAGCACACGCTGGCCCAACTCGCGATCGGCTTCAGTCAGGCTGATGCTGGTTAAGCCTGACTTCGCCGAGGGCCGGGCGACCGTCCCGTCGCTCGATGCGAAGAACCACGAAATGGGGGCCGGCGGGCTCGCTACGAGTTGCCGGCCGACACGGCAGAGCTGAACCGGTTGCCCGGGCAACAACCCTTCCGACCCCGGCAGAAGCGAAGCCTTTTCGATTCGAGGACCAGCCGGACGTGTATCCCCCTTTAAGCAGAACAAGTCTTCGACGCGGCACTCCAGGGCTCGCGCGAGTTTTAGGGCAACTTCGGTATTGGGGACAAAGCTTCCGGCTTCCATGGCGTAAACCGACTGCCGAGCCACGCCTGTCATCGCAGCGAGTCGAGCCGCGGAGATCCCGCGTTTCCGCCGCAGCACGGCCAGGTTGTTTTCCATCGACCCGCCTGAGGACGCCGACTCTGTCATGGAGGCCTTACTCTGTATTGTATTCGTGACAGAAGGAATGGCTGGCCAGTTGGCGCGACGGCGGCCCGGCGGGTGACAATGTAGGCTTCGTTATTGGTCGTCGCTCTCGACGGCCCGTTCGCCGGAGTCGCCACCGCCGCCGTCGAGTGACTCGAAGAAGAACTTTGGCCGCTTGGTGGTACGGTTGCCGATCTCGTTCATGGTGTCGGATTCATAGAGCCGGCCGTTGACCATGGTGTAGCGAACATGCTCGGTGCGTTTGATGTCCTCGAGCGGATTCTGTTCGAGGACAACTAAGTCGGCGAGCTTGCCGGGTTCGATGGAGCCGATGTCCTTATCGAGGCCGAGGTACTGAGCGCCGGCAAGCGTGCCGGAGCGCAGCGCTTCCATCGGCGTCATGCCGCCCTGCACAAACATCCACATTTCCCAGTGCGGCGCCATCCCTTGCAACTGGCCGTGCGCGCCGAGTTGGACATGAGTGCCGCGATCCAGTAGCGCCTTGGCGCCCCGCGCCACTTTGATGTGGTTGAAGTCGTCTTCCGGGGCCATCAGGCGGCGGCGCGAGCGTGGATCGATGATGAAGCGCGGAACGTAGCGAAGCAGGCGCTCATTTTCCCAAACGTCGGTGTGCTGATACCAGTAGAATTCGCCGGAGAGTCCGCCGTAGGCCACGCCTAGCGTGGGCGTGTATCCGACGTTCGTTTTTGGCCACAGCTGCAGCACGTCGTCGTACATGCGCTCCACCGGGATGGCGTGCTCGATGCCGGTGTGGCCATCGACGACCATGCTCATGTTCATTTGGTAGAGCGAGCCGCCTTCGGGGACAACCATCATGCCAAGCTGGCGGGCCGCGGCGATGATCTGCTGGCGCTGCTCGCGGCGTGGCTGGTTGTAGCTCTTCACGCTGAACGCGCCTACGGTTTGGAGGCGACGAATGTGCGAGAGGGCATCATCCAGGCTGTTGACCTCGGCGCGAATCGGGAGGTGCGCGCCGTAGAGAATGGTGCCGGTGGAGAAGATGCGCGGCGCCACAATCAGGCCGGCCTTTGCCATCTCGCTGGCCGAGAACACCGTGTCGGTGTCGCTGGAAGGATCGTGGGTGGTGGTCACTCCAAACGCAACCTGGGCATAGTGGGCCCAGTTGTACTGCGGCACAATGCCATTCTCCGCATAGGGTCCGTGGGCGTGAACGTCGACGATGCCCGGGATGACGGTGCGGCCAGTCACTTGGATGACCTTGGCGCCGGCCGGTACCGGTGTGGACTTCTGCGGGCCGACGGCGACAATGCGGTTGGCGTCGACGACGATGGTGCCGTTCTCAATGACTTCGTCGCCTTTCATGCTGACGATGCGCGCGCCGACCAGCGCGATCTTTCCCGAGGGCTTGTCGCAAGTCCGCTTAAACGAGATGTTCAGGCCATGCTCGGACGGATCGGGCAGCTTTTCGGGAGCGCCTGGAATAAACGCAAAGGAATCCTTGAGGTCGCGTTGAAAGAGCTCCGGACCCAGTGACCAGTAAAGCGTCTGGCTATCGTTGGTCCATTCGATGTTCTCGCCTGGGTTGTTCACGTCCCATTTCGGTGGCTCCGGCTTCGCGGCGGTTGTGGCCGGCGCCGCAGCGGGAGCCGGAGGCGTCTGGCCACCGGCGGACACAGCGACGCTGAAAAGCAGCGCCCCAAGGAGAAGAAATGTCGGGATCCGCATGGAAGGAAACCTGTATCGTATCGCGGCGGCGGTGGGTGCTCTGGCCAATGATCACTTGCGCAACTTGTCAAAACGTGAAATCGTCTAATTAGAGTGATGCAAGCCCACAGAGCAGTTCTTGCGTTCCTGGTCCTGGTCCCGCAAATGGTGTTGGCGGGGCAAGGGGGTCCGGCACCGAGGCCGGTTGCACCTCCCGGGCCGGTCTCCCCTCCCGGCGTGATTACCGATCCCGGCTTTGCGGGCGCACTTGCCAACTCAGTCCAGGGTACTTTGAATATGCGGCCGGGACGGTATTACGGCGTTCCTTATGTCGGCGGCTTCGCGCCATGGGGAGGCTTTTATGGAGGAGGGGGTTACTTCACCCCGCCGCCTCAGCCTTCGGCGGTTATGGAGCAAGTCAATGCACCCGCGGTTGTTCTGCAGCCGCCAGCTATGATAGCCGCCCCTGTTCCCGATGCGCCGGTAGTGAGTGTGTATAGTTATCCTGCGCACCCGCAGACCGACGATTCGCCGCCTCCCGCGCCTTCGCCCGCTGTCGCCAGTCAAAATGCGGCAGCCTTGAACGCGCTAAGTCAAAGCATGGAAGCCGCAAACGCTCTGGCCAACGGGCGAAGCGCATACAATGCCGGCAGACCGGCAAACGAGAGCTTGGTGCTGATTGCGCTGAAGGATCAGAACATTGTCACCGCAATTGCTTATTGGACCGACCGGAATGAGCTGAAGTACATCACGCCTGCGCGCCAGCAGAAGCAAGTGCCGCTCTCGGAGGTGGACGTGAAACTCTCCGAGCGCCTGAACAACGAGCGCCAGGTTCAGTTTCATCTGCAGTCGTCTCCCAAGTGGGAGCCCGCTCCGCAATACTGAGTTGCTACATCCCCGCACCGCATAGGTAGGCTGAAAGCAGTTGCTGCAGGATCGGCTCGTGCGGATAAGGATGGACTTTGTACTGCCGGAACCCTTCGCCAAAGGCAACGCCTGCCCGCGTGCCGCACGCCCGCGTCCAATCTTCCATCTGCTTGAGATAGTCGTCGATTGCATGCTTCTGTTGAAGCCACAGACGTTGACTTCGGTGCTTGGCAAGCATTGCGGCCTTGGCCTCAAACGTCGATGCGACATTGATCGTGAAGTCCGAAACGGCCAGATTTCCGCTGCGGTCCCGCTGATCGATCGGATCCATGAAGTATAGATGCGGAGTTGCCGGCAGCGCCGGCCTTTCCGATGGCGTCGCGTAGTTTGGCACGGACGCTGCGAAACAGGCATCGCGCACCAGCTGACTGGTCGCTTCGTGGTCGGCATGGTAGTCGCTGGGCGCAGCCGTCAGAACGATCTGCGGACGAAGATCCCGGAGCAGGCCCGTCACAGCACGTCGCGAAGGATCATCGCTGAAGATCGCGAGGTCACGGAAGCCGCCCCAGCGATACTGGGCGCCAATCAGCGCCGCGGACTCGGCCGCTTCGGCTCTCCGGATGGCGGCGATCTCATCCCGGCTATGAACGGTGGACCCGCAATCTCCCGCGCTTAGGGTCACGATGGTAATGTCGTGCCCTAGCCCGGCAAGCAGGGCTAGCGTGCCTCCCGCAAGGATCTCGGCATCATCCGGATGAGCGTGAATACTGGCGATCCGCATTAAGCACCCCTGATCCATCGCTGGCCGTCGAAGCGGTCGCTGTCCTTGCCCCAGGTCCCGAACTTCGACGCCATCTGCCCGCCGTCCACCACCAGGGTGGTTCCCGTAATATACGACGCGAGATCCGAAGCCAGGAATACGACGGCCTGGGCCACCTCTTCCGGCTCACCGCCGCGGCCGAGCGCGATGTGCTTGAAGTAATCGGAAATGATGGCGGGATTCGAAAAGCTGGATGCGGTTAGCCTGGTCCGTATCAGGCCTGGACAGACCGCGTTGATTCGAATTCCATAGGGCCCCAATTCGTTCGCGGCAGTGTGCAGAATCCCCAGCAGACCGGCTTTGCTGGCGTTGTAAGCGATGAGGTCCGCTTCCCCGTCGAAGGAGTTGGTGGACGCCGTTATGACAATGGATCCCTTCCGCGCGGGCTTCATTCGTTCCGCCGCGATTTGCACTGTGTTGAACGCGCCAGTCAGATTCACGGCCAGGGTTCGACTCCAAACGTCTGCGGTTGTGTCGGGCAATGAAGCGCTTGGACCGATCCCCGCGTTGACGATGACGACATCGGGGACCGGCACCGCGTCGAACGCACTTTGTAAGGATTGGCGATTGGTGACGTCCGCTTCGCAGGCTTGAGCCCCGATTGAACGCGCAGCTTCGGCGGGGTTCGCCGACGCCAAGTCAAATATCCAAACGGAGCCGCCTGCGGCGGTGATGCCCTTCGCGATGGCCAGCCCAATCCCATTTGCACCGCCAGTCACAACAGCGTTCTTGCCTTGAAACTGCATCGTTCAGATTGTATCCGGGGTGCATCCGCATTGCCGGCCAGGCCTCCGAGGAAGAAGGCCAAAGTCCGCTTGCTGACGCGCGCGGTTCAGTGCTGGAGGTCGGTGTTTTCATGAGCCTCACCGTCCGTTCGGGTCCCTTAGCGCATGTAGAGGAGTGAAGCCATGGTTTCGATGCCGTCCCAGAGATTCTGCAGGCGGAGGTTTTCGTTGGCGCTGTGCTGATTGTCGTCGTGGTTGGCGATAGGAACTGTGATGGTGCGTGTTCCGGCTGCTCGCTCCATGGCGCCGAGAGGAACGCTGCCGCCCATGGTTGGCCATTCAATGACCGTGCCGCGCGCCTGCTCAACAGCAGTGAGCACCTCCTCGGCGATGGG
The DNA here is from genome assembly GCA_049579625.1 of Bryobacteraceae bacterium. Classification (GTDB taxonomy): domain Bacteria; phylum Acidobacteriota; class Terriglobia; order Bryobacterales; family Bryobacteraceae; genus CAJCIT01. Next base: position 1,686 of record JBAUOG010001015.1, on the reverse strand, counting down.
CAGATCCATGGGCGTACGCACGGCGTTATAGCCGTTTGAGTCCTTCCTGACCAGCGCCACTTTGGGGTGTTGCAAGAGAATCTCGTGGGTGGGAGCGGCGTCGACAACGAAGTAGCCCTGGGATCGGACGTAATCGACGACCCGGTCTTGCTGCTGCTGCCAATCGATACCAACGACGAGCCGGAGATCGAGGTCGGCAGTAGCTGTGGACGGGATTACGTTGTTGGCTCGCGGGCCCGTTTGCCCGGAGGAAATGCCGTTGATGTTCAAGCTGGGCAAGTTTAAAAGATCGAGAAGATGAGCGCCGCCGCCATCGACGTGACCGAGGGAGAGTTCCTGACGCAGCGCGTCATCGTTGACCGGCGCCCCTGCCAGCGCCTTCTTTTCCAGCGTCCCTAACGGCGTGATGCCATCGTAGAAATGCGGGATGAGAACATGGCCGTGCTCATCCTTCATGCCCGCCAGAAGCTGGACCAACATCATCGCCGGGTTGGGTGCCCAGTTGCCATAGTGACCGCTGTGCAAACCGCGATTGGGGCCGAAGATTGTGATCTCGACATGCGCGTCTCCACGAGCGCCGAAGACCAGCGTTTGCTTGCGGCTCTGATCAACCGGGCCATCGCAAACCAGCCAAACATCCCCATGAACCAGATCGCGGTTGGCGCTGAGAATCTGCTCCAGATGCGGTGATCCGGCCTCTTCTTCGCCCTCCCATACAAAGCGTATGTTGGCGCGCAAGGGGATGTTTGCCGCCGCGAGAGCGTCGAGCGCGACCAATTGCGCGTAGATGGCGGCTTTGTCATCGCCGGCCGAGCGGGCGTATATGCGCTGCTCACCGTCAACGTCGCGCAGGACGGGGGAGAACGGTGGGCTCTGCCATTCGGACGGGGTCACGGGCTGCCCATCGTAGTGGGCGTAGAACACGATGGTGTGGGTCGCACCGGGTGTCTGGCGTTCACCGAACACGACCGGAGGAGCGCCGGGCAGGGTCAACAGGCGGGCTTCAAAGTGGCGCTGCTGCAACAGGGCGACAAGGACATCTGCATTGCGGTTCAGATTCGTGGGATCGGCGGCCACATTGGGGATGCTGAGGAGCGCCGTGAAGTGCTGCAGAATATCGGCTTGGTGCTGAATACGGAACCGGCGCGCGGCTTCAACAGGCTTCTGCGCCTGGAGAGCGACGGTTGTCAGGGCAGAGAAACCGAAGAGCAGCAAGGGAAGCGATCGCATCAACCGGAGCGTAGCATGTGGTCCGATGGAGGTCCGATTGTGCAACCATAGCCCAATGAAAGCATTCGTACTGCTGCTGAGCTTTTGCTTTTTTCTTTACCCGGACGCGACTAACTCCTGGACGCCGGAGTTCTCGTTGCAGGTGCGGACCATCGGATCGGTGATACCTTCGCCGGACGCCCGCTGGATCGCTTATACCGAAGTCAAACCGGTTGCCGAGGGCGAACGCAGCGAGCAAGTTACACAGATCTTCCTGGCGCGGGCGGATGGATCGCGTCGATTGCAGTTGACGCGGGGCGAGAAGAGTTCGAGCGCACCAGCGTTCTCGCCGGATGGGCGCTACGTCTATTTCCTCTCCGACCGCTCCGGTAAATCAAACCTGTATCGCGTGCTGATTGAGGGCGGCGAGGCTGAGATGCTGACGGACCTAAAGGGCACCTTGGGCGAGTTCAAGGT
>JBAUOG010001014.1:0-19053 GCA_049579625.1 Bryobacteraceae bacterium | reverse complement strand
GGAAGGAACCGTTGCGCCAAACGGTCGAACTCAAGCAAAGCCTCCACGGTTTCGGCCACCGTGGCGTGCCGGACGGCATGACGTTCCGGATCATACAGGCGAGCCGTAATCGGCCGCCACATCGGTTCGCCGGCGACTTGGTCGAACCATACTTCCGATAGTCCTAGCGTCACCACCAGTACCTCAACCTGTTGGAAGCTGAGCCGTATGTTCTTTCGGCGTTCCTCTGTGGCTTCGAAGTACACCTTATCTTTTGTGAACCAGAGTGCCGACTCCGGAGTGAACTCGCCAAATGCACATCGAAGTTGCTGGACGATCACGAACACATTTTCGAAGGTGTCGCCCAACGACAGGAGCAGACTTTCCTTGCACCCCCCGTGCTCTTCCGGCGGCAGTTGCCAGCGGTTGTACCCATGCTTGGCCAGGAATCGGATAAAGTACTCGGTAAAACACCTGCCAAACGCGAGCACCTTCGTGCCGCGAGTAGTCAGCTTCCTGGAGGGCAGCCAGCCGAGCAGGATGTCGGCCGCCTCAATCGGCCGGTCCTGCGGGTAACGGTGAAGGTGATCGCCCACGAACCAACGGTCGGGATTCTCGAAATTCAATGCTCCCGGCTCCAATTTCCATTCGGAAGGGGCTAAGAAACTCTTGGGCCATGCAGTCCAGTGTATCGTCGGACGTACATGTGTGCGGCGACGGCGGTGAACTCGCTGAGGACACGGGCTCCGTGAAGAGGCGCGACTTGCCGCCTACATTTCCGTTATGCAGATCGTAGAGTCAGGAGGGTGATCTCGGGTGCGGCTCCGAGGCGGGCGGGAATCCCTAAGGTCCCGAGCCCGCGATTAACGTACAGTAACGCCGGAAAATTGGGCCCGCCGGCAGGATTTAGCATGGGCAGTTCGTATTTCGTTGCCCCAACCTACCAATTGAAGAACGGCGGCTTGAATGACCTCGTGCGATCAGCGGCATTCTGGGCCGCCGCGCTAAAGGGCGCTCCTCCGCAATACGCTCCTCGCTGACTCATCCCGTGAACGATCTTCGAGGCGAGCTTCTTCTCGTCGCTCATCGAGAGTTCGTCAAGTCTCTTGGTGGTCAGGCTCAGTTCCCAGACCAGGGTCTTCTGCTGCCGGTCGAAGAGCGCCATACTCCCTTCCACCTTGATCTTGCTTGGGGAGAGTTTGGCCGAAGGCTTGGCCCTTGGCTTCGCCGGCGGCGACTCGGCAACCGGCATCCAGAACAAGACGCAGTCGGCGTCCTGTTCCGAGCGGGTGGGCGTGATGGGCAGCCGTTCGTGGATAATCTCAGTGGTTAAAAGCACGTCCAGGTCATTTCCGAAGGGTTCAATATAGAGGCGGCCTAGACCTGTAACCCCACTCTGCCCGTGACAATAAAGCGGGAGCAAGCAGAGCCAAGCCAACAGGCTGATGGGCCAGCGCGCCGATAGTTTGAGACCTGAATGGCTCATGGTGCTCGCTGAACTATCGGCCTGCCCGGAGATCTACATTAGGAAGACTCGTCTCTCAAAAGGTAGCTATTTCGGTACCTGCCCCGCCGCCACGACGAGCTTGCGGACGCCCGGTTCAATCTGGATGAGAACCTCTGCCTTCTGCTTGGCCGCTTCATCGAGCAAGGCGAACCGCGAATGCGCCCATTCGGCCGTCGCGGGCTGGCCTGATCTCAGATAGACAGTGGCTTCGATTCCCGCATTGACGATTTGGATGAGGTTATGCGCAAGCGGCAGCGTCTCTTTCAGCAGCGCGTTACTGGTGAGGACGGGCATCACTCGCGGAATGTTGCTCGCCCAGAGCATGAGTTGTGCGCTAATGGCATCCAGGTCCGCGGCGTTCGCCTGGCGGTTGGCCAGATAATGGTCGACAAGCTCACGGAAGTGGCGGGCGTCGTCGCTCTCGGGAGGGATGGAATCAACCAGCCGGTTGAGCGGCGTTGATTGTGTGTAGCCGCCAACCGCGTCAGCACGGGTATACTCCTTGACCGGCTCCAGCACCTCAGCGAACGTGTCGAGTGCCCTTGCGCTTCCTTCCACGGCCAACGAGGACGCGAGCCGCTCGCGCATACGACGCGGTATGGTTCGGTGTCCGAGACCCTGGTATTCCAGCCACCGGCTAATCACGTCCAACCGCTGATACATGGACGCCACGTCTGTCACATCCTCGGGAGACCAGAGGCGCTCGGCGATGACCGCGAGCCGGGGCCACAGTTTCACATCCAGGTTCTCGGGAGTGGCCAGTTCTTGCCACATCGCGCCTTCTCCACCCAGAATGCGCTTCTGTTGTTCAGCAGTGAGTGTAGCCGTCTCACCCTTCAACGGGTCTACCGCATAATGCGCCGACGCCGGAAACATCAAGTCAAGATAGTATCCATTCGAAAGCAGTCCCTCGTAGCCTTTCTGGGCAGCCTCTGCGAGCGACTTCTGCCCGCGCCACGACTGGATAACGACATCCGTGGGTATTCCTGGTTGCAACACTTCGTCCCACCCCTCCATGTGTTTGCCATGGCCGGCGACGATCTTCTGCAGCCGCTGGTTGAAGTACGCTTGCAGCGCTTCCTCCGTGGCAATGCCGTGCTTCTTCATGAAGGCTTGGATTTCAGCATTCGCCATCCATTGCTTGGGGTCCACCTCGTCGCCGCCCACGTGGAAGTAGACATCCGGGAACAGGCCAGCCATTTCGCCGATTAGAACGTCCAAGAACTGGTAGGTCGATTCCCTGGTGGGATCCATCGCCGCTGTGAAAACTCCAAATTGGCGAATGATCGAATAGGGGCCAGGCGCGCTGGCGAGTTCCGGGTAGCCGACAAACCAACTGGTGGCATGGCCCGGCATGTCGAATTCGGGAACCACGCGGATGCCGCGCATGTACGCGTAGTCGATGATGTCCCGGACTTGCGCTTGCGTGTAGTAAAGCCCGTCGGAGCCGAGTTCCTGGAGCTTAGGGAACCTCTTGCTCTCTATTCGGAAGCCCTGATCGTCGGAGAGATGCCAGTGAAACACATTGAGCTTCACCGCGGCCATGCCATCAATGGTGCGCTTCACGTCCTCAATGGGGATGAAATGGCGCGAGACGTCCAGCGAGAGGCCACGCCAAGGGAACCTGGGCCCGTCCTGGATATTCACACCCGGCAGGCCTACGCCGCCGGCTCCAACCTGCGCCAGTTGTAGCAACGTTTCCAGGCCGCGGAGCGCCCCCAGGGGCGCCTCGGCGACAAGTTTTGCCTGGGAGCCAGTGACCACCAGCGAATATCTCTCGTTGTCTCCGAGTTGCTGCGGAGCGGCGTGATCACTGCTCTCCACAACCACCAGCAAAGTTGCCTGCTCCGGTGCTTCGGAGATCTTCTCAGGGACGAAGACGCCGGTTTGCCGCGAGAGCCTGTGCAGCGCACGAAGCACGGCCGGCCGAATCCTGGGATCACGGGCGCCCGGACCAGAAATCGCCGCACTGAAACTGGGCTCTAGACGAAGCGTTTGACCCTGGGCAGCCACCCCCAGCTTTGCCGGCCAAGGCATAAGGGCGGGTTGCGCCGGGGCGTCGCCGGCGAGGGCCGTAAGAACTGAACATGCTGCCAGAAGCGAAAGGAAAGCGTATTGAAAAGCCACGATTCTGATGTTAGCTTGCGAGCGTCTTTGGCGCTTGACTTTGGGTGTGTAGTCGCTTACAGTTTTCCAAGAGCAAGGAGCGCCAATGCCCGAGATCACGGTCGCTGGATATTGGAAAGGCCTGATAGTCACTCACAGCAACTTCGCTAAGATCGACGTCTATTTCGAAGACGTGGAGGGCGAACCCAAAGCTAGATTTGAAGCACCTGACGTCATTCACTTGCCGACCAAGGGCGAACTCAAAGTCTTGTTGGTCGGCAACAGGATAACTATGGTCACTCCGGGAAGTGGGGAAACGGTGTGGTTTACAGGAGAAGTGCTGGGGGAGGAGAAGCGTCACATGATTCACGGCGTGATCCACGATCCCAAGTTCACGCTGTTGGCTGGCACTTTGACTCTATTCGCCCAAGATGGGGACGAAGGGGATCTGGCCTTCATGTACCGGTAGCGCCCTCCGGGCACATGAGCGATAATCGCGCCGCTGCGATGAGCGCCCTTGGGCGGGGGCTCCGATTTCTCCTGGACACAAGGCAGCCTGCCGAACACGGATTGCCATGCTTTTGGAAGGAGTTCTCAGTCTTTGGCCGCTCAAGCGATGAGTGGGTAACAGCCTACACAGCTGCCGCGCTGGCTGAAACTGAGATCTCCGAAGCTTGCGATGCGGCTGACACCGCTTGGCAGTTCTTGACAGCGCAGCGGTCTCAGATCCCGACGGGACTGGGGTACAACTGGGAAGCTCCGCGCGATGCCGACAGCACATTATGGGGCTGCCGGCTGACGGTTCTGCTGGGCCGCACATCCGATGATTGGTTCCGGCGCGCTATCGAGTTTATGGCTGGTCCGCAACCGCCGCCGACTACCGGCTGCCTTCGCACCGATGGCGGAATCGCAACCTATCCTTCAGCCGACTGTCTCACAATAGAACTCCGTAACAACACGCGTGTCGCAACGGATGGATGGAGGTCATCACACGTATGCGTTACTGCGGCGGCCGCTTGGCTGACGGAGTTGTTGTCTTACGGTGACCTGATCGGCTTTCTAACCCGAACCCAGTCGTCGCGCGGCTGCTGGGAATCTTACTGGTGGACAGATCCTGAGTACGCTACGGCGCATGCAGTGGAGTCTCTTGCGCGCCATGACTCACAGCGGGAATGCATTGAGCGAGCAGCCGTCTGGCTAGAGGACTGTCCTGCCGGAGCATCAAGTTTCCAGCTAGCACTTCGGATTATCGGGCTCTCCGCCGCAAACCCTAGCCGCGCTGACGCTTTGTTAGCGAAGCTGCTTGAACTACAACTGGACGACGGGTCCTGGGCTTCGTCAGCGCGCATGAGAATCCCACCCCCGAACCTCCGTAATCCTGACGTGCGCTGGAACTGGAATGAGACCAACGATGGTTTTGGGGGTATCGTTGTTGATCGCGCGCGCATCTTCACAACTGCAACCGCTGTGAGGGCTCTTACGTCATGCTTAGCCCGGTAGCGAGGGTCTTGGCAGCGGACCTGGCAACAGTCGGCTTTGCTCCCGATTCACTCTGCGCAAAGCTGGTTGCCGCCCGGATTGCTGACCGTGGTAGGGAGGAGTATCGGAAATTGCCCGAGTCAATCACCGCATCGGGCGTTTGGCGTCAGACCTCAGTGCACCATCTGGGAGTGGGTGCATCTTTGACCGATTTCCTGGTGAGTGGGATTGGCCTGGACCAGGAGCGCAGAGCCGAGGTGGCGACCCTAGGTGGGACCGCTCATCTCATTTACGCGGTTTTTGATTCTCTGTTGGACAACGACGGCTGCGTGCCCGACCTGTTTAGCGAGACGCCGGCGGCTTCCCTCATCCCCGGTATGGAGGCGAAGCATCAGTTTGTGAAGCAATTGGTGGAAATCTATTTCAAACGCCTCGGCCCGTCGGTGGACGGACCGGAGCACTTCCGTTCGTTGCTCGAAAAAGCGATCCGACGGCTGTATCAAGCCGAGCTTCAATCAGTCAGCCCACCTGCTTCATTTCGTCAAGTTTGGTGGCGGAAGAATGCGCTTCCCATCGCTGTTATGGGTATGCCCGCCTGGCTTCCGCCGGTTTCACGGCGTTACATTGGGTTTACGGAACACGTCCAATGGCTCGTTCGGGTGGGAGAGTTCTTTGGATGGCTGGATGACTTTGCGGATTACGACCGGGACGAAACCTCGGGCCACCTCAATCGGCTTAGGCTCGAGCGTGTGATTTCCGTGGAGTCGCTGGCCAAACGAGTGGGCGACAAAGCCCGTCGAATTATGTACCTCTGGGATTCGCGAAATCGCGACTCCCCTGCGCGAGACACCTATAGGGTTCTGGTATGGACGTGGCTGACCAATCTGGAAATTTGACCATAACCGAGCCTCTTCCAAGGCCGCCCTGGTTTGCTGCGACATCCCTGGCCTTGCTGGCCCTTCTCGCCTTCGGCTTGGTCCTTGGCTCAATCGCAGGTAGGCGTACCCAGGCCTCCGCCGCCGGTTGGAAATGGGTTACCGACGGTGACGTCTGTGTTGTGAGCACCACGAGTACACAAGGGCCCGCCACTGCGCTCCGGCGAGGCGACCGTGTCCTGTCTGTGGATGGGCGAGCCATCACGTGGGCAGACCCATTAATACCTCTCAGCCTGATTCACCCCGGGCAAATCTACACGCTTGTTGTGAAGCGAGGAGCAGAGATAATCTCGTTGCCATTACGCATGGCGCGCGCTCCCGGCGTCGATTGGGACGTCGTGGCGACGCTCGCCACGGCTCTGATGCTGCTCCTGACGGGAAGCTGGATCCTGATCAGCGGCGCCGGTAGCCTCACGGCGCGCCTGGCACTGAGTACGTTTCTTCTTTCCAGCCTGGCGATGACGGGGCTCGTTCTGGCGTGGTATCCGGGTTGGGGCCCAGTGACCACGCCGCTTGCCTTGATTCTGGCGAGGCTGGCTCGCCCTTTGTATTCAGCGGTGGGATGGGACTTCATCTCCCGCTTCCCGCATCCAGTCCCCGAAGGGCGGCTCATCCGATTCCTCCGCCGCCTTTTTTATGCGCTGGCTTTTATTTTGTGGGCCGCAGCCAACTTGCCTTTCGTGCTCGAGATCGCCCATGTCCCATACTCGCCTGGTTTTCGCGTTCTCGAATTACTGAGCCCAGCCAGTTCATTCGGCGCCGCGTGTGGCGTCGGATTCGAAATCGCCATTTGTCTGGCCTCATGTTTGGTACTGTTTCGGAACTACCGGCTGTTGGTTGACAGGGATTCACGCCGCCGCATCCGTTGGGCTGCGTCGTCGTTCGCTTTGATCTCGGTCTCAATCTTGTGCTTGCGCTTGCTCGAGCTTGCGTTCAGTGCCACCGGATATCGGGCACTTGCGGTGGCCGCTACCATCGCCGATACGGTCGCGACTTTATCCGTAACTTTGATGGTAGTCGTGTTGGCCTACACCCTGGTCAAGCATCCAATCCTCGGGATCCGGCTGGTGGTGCGGCGCGGACTCCAATACCTCCTCGCAAAGAACGTCCTGCGCTTGATTCTCCTCGCCCCCGCCCTGATTGTCCTGGTTCAGATTCTACGCTGGCCGGATCGGAGTCTTGCCGACCTGCTGTTCCGGAGCGGGCGGGCCTTCTACTTTCTGGTCATGGGGACTGCTGCGTTCACACTCCGGTATAGGCATGAGATGAGCGCCTGGCTCGACCGCAGGTTCTTCCGAGTCGCCATCAAGGAGGAAGAAACGTGGATGGCGTTAATTGAGTCGATCAAGCGGGCTCACTCCGAGGAAGAGGTCGCCGCCGCCGCGGTGCAACAGATTGATGCCGCGTTCGCACCGCGCGGAATACATGCCTTTTTCCGCTCGGCATCCGACGGCGAACTGCAGGTCTCATTCACCGACACACCGCGGGATGTACCCACCGTGCTGTCGATGCTGGGACAGAACAGTTCCTTGGACTTCAGCACAAAATCGATTCTCGTAGCTGCCTCACCAAAACTGGATTCAACTGGTTCGGATTCGCATGTCGACGACACCCAGTGGCTCATTGTGCCCTTGTTGGGGAGTGACGACGAGAGTCTGGGGATGCTCGTGCTGGGCCCGCGCAAATCGGAGGAACCTTACTCACTGAGAGATCGCGAACTTCTCCAGGCGGTCGGCTCGCAAGTGGTGATGGCTTGCGAAGTGTTGCGCCTGAAGGAAAGCGTGAGCAGTGAGAGCCGGCAACGCCAGGCAGCCGTGACGCGACTGGGTCAGGACGGCGTGATCCTGCTGAATGAGTGCCCCCGCTGCAAGGAGTGTCACGACACGTCCATGAAATCGTGCCCTAAAGATGGCGCGGCGCTCGAATTGACGCTGCCGGTGGAACGCACTATCGCGAGCCGCTACCGTCTCGACCGTCGTTTGGGTGCGGGCGGAATGGGCGTCGTTTATCAGGCGCTGGATCTGCGGCTGAACAAAGCCGTCGCTCTAAAGATCATGATCGGTGAGCTGTTCGGCAACCAAGCCGCGTTCGTGCGCTTCAAGCGCGAAGCTCGGGCTGTGGCCCTACTCAGGCATCCCAATATCGTCGGCGTACACGACTTTGGGCAACTCCCGGCAGGTGGAGCCTTTTTCGTGATGGACCTGGTGCGAGGCCTTTCCTGGCGGCAGCATCTCAAAACCTCCCAGCAGGTGCGTCCGGAACGGGTCGCCCTCTGGGTCGAGCAGTTGTGCGCCGGTACCGCAGCCGCGCATGGGTCCGGCGTCATTCATCGGGACTTGAAACCTGAGAACGTATTTATTGCAGAGGAACTCGGTGGCGAGACGGTGATGATCCTCGATTTTGGAATAGCCAAACTGCATGGCGCATCCGATGGGGACGATAGCAACTTGACAGTTGGGGGGACCGTAATCGGAACCCGCTCCTACATGGCTCCCGAACAGGCTGCCGGCAGGCAGGTAGGGACTGGCGCCGACGTCTATTCAATTGGGGTGATGGCGCTCGAGACCCTCTCTCGGACAGCGCCGCCGTCTTCGGGAGCGAACGAGGCTTGGCTCGTCGAAGGTCTGCGGCGAATCGAATGCCCAAACGGGGAGTTGGCCGGCATTCTTAGAAAAGCGTTGTCGCAAGATCCGGAATTGCGCATCAAAAGCGCTCGTGAGCTGGGACGCCTCCTGCCGAATGCAATCCGGCAGGAAGTCAGGCTTCCTGGGCTTGTCGTCGGATCGGATGACGCAGAGACGCTGAGCATGGGAGCGGCCGGTTAGCGCTGCTTAGTGAGCTGCACCGTTGTATCTACTATGATGAAATTCAGCAGGCCTAACCACGCCCGGGTGGCGAAATTGGCAGACGCAAAGGACTTAAAATCCTTTTTCGCGCAAGCGGAGTGCGGGTTCAAGTCCCGCCCCGGGCACCAGTTAGCATTTCAGTACTTCGAGTGCGCATTACTGGGCAGCTTAACCCATCCCGCTCGGTGGCCGGCATTCTGATCCCATCTCCGTTAGCTTGTCGCGCCGAACCACAGCCTAAGGGCCGTGCCGCGGACAAGGCCATTTTCATCATTGCTCGTTGTGCACATGCTGAGACCAGTGGTGGCGTGTTCAAAGGCTCTGACGCGTGGTTGATTCTCGGCAAGCTGGTTGATTCGCAAGAACTTATGACGTTGTGTTTGGCAGCCTCAAGTTGTTTTTCTGGGTTTCATTTCTGATCTGGTGCTAGTGCTTCGGGTCGGGTTGCGATTTTCGCCCCAGATCGAGTGAAATGCGGACGCTGCCGTAGGGTCCCGCGACGACGAAGGGGACAACTTTGGCGTGGTTTTCGCGTTTCAGAAAGGGCGTGAGTGCCTTAAGCAGGAACGATTTGAAGCCGGTTTCCGTGGCTGAAACATCGCCCTTGGTGATGAGTGTGCCACGCATGTCCGTGCGGTAGTTAAGCAGGTTGAAGGTGCCATCGAGCATGGCTTCCGCTCCGGGCATTTGAAACTCGATGTGCGAAAGATGCGCCATACCGTCCCGGGCGGTAACTTGGCCCTTCAGGTCGGAAAGCACCAGCGTGTCGTCCGTCACATCGGTGGGCGGATTGGACTTTCCCTTGGTGGCACTGTCACTCAGCCGGGTGAGGCTCTGCTCAGTGTCCTTGTCTGCGAACTTTCCGTCCTCAATGCCAAACCTTCCCGTGGCTGTTACCGATGCAAGGAACGAGGTGCGTTCCGCCGGTACGACAACATGCATTTGCAAATTCGCATTTCCCATAACGGGCGCTTGCTTACCCGAAATGAACAAGTCCATGAAGTCTTCTATACGTGAGTGGCCGCTTGATATATCGACCGAGACGTTCTTGCCGGGATGATCCTTCACACCTGTGATTGATCCCTTGACCAGCAGGCTGGTTCGGTCGAAATCCGCACGGACCTGCGTCAGGTCAACATCCCCATTCGTTGCATTCACGGCGGTTTGGTAATTCACCAGGAGCCGGCGCTTGTGGTTGGCATCGGCGACTTTGAACTCTGGGACATCAGCCACACCTGCCACAATGAGGCGAGCGAGAGTGCCATCGAATTTGCCGTTGGCGGCAAGCGTGCCCGAAAGATCCTTATAGAAGCCGAGGTTCACGTTGTCATAACGAAAACTGCCGTGAGCTGGAACACTACCCACGTCGTTTGGATTCCAAGGTCCGAACGTGCCTTGAGATGTAATCGTACCGGGCGGCTCCGAATTCTGGAGTTGAACATCGTATGTGAAGGCAGTGTTCGTGTCGATGTTGTGCATTGCCAGTTTATGGACGGTGATCCGCAGCGGTTTCGGGTTGGACTCCCGATAGAAGTCGAGCATTGCGCCGTCGGCGTAGAGGTTGGCAATCGGCATCGAAGCTTTCGAATCGCTATAGGTGAGCGGAATGATGGGGCTGGGCTCACCCACCGGCTCCTTCGCCGGGACCATAACATGCAGGCCGATGACGCGGACTGTTTCCAGCTTCCACTGGAATGTGATCAGGCGAGGATAGCTAGTTTCGATAATCAGCTTGCTGATGGTCAGCAACGGTGCTTTCTCCTTGTGCTTGATGCGGAGAAAACCTACCTGCTCCGCAACGCAGCCTGGCGGGAAATAGGTCCTTTGGAAGCGGCCAATCGTCACCGAGCGCAACGATCGTTCCTGCAAAACGTCGATCAGGTTCTGTTGTGTAAATGGCCAATAAAGACTAAATACAACGGCGTAGAACGCGGGTACGGCCACGAGGATACAGACCAGAACGATCAATCCGTAGCGGAACGAACGCTTGCTGCGGGGGACAGCTTGTGTTGCTGGGAGTTGTACGGTCACCCATAGAGGTGACTACGCCGTCCGCGGAAACGTTTCAAAGCGCCGGAGATTTCAAGCGGTGGGGGACAAAGGCCATCATTTCGGCGAAGAGATATTGGAAATCCGGATCGGCGGCAAGTTCGACGTGTTGCGACAGGGAGGCGATCTTTTGCAAGCGCTGCCGGCGCGTGGAGGGGGTCAACAACAAGGAACGCGCGCCACGCAGTGCACTGTTGCCCACCGCTTCGACTGGGAGGTCGTCCGGCAGAAGCCCGATGACGCGTGCGCTGGTTTGCCGTATGTAGTTGCCGAAAGCTCCGGCGAGGAAGAGTGCTTCAACGCCATCGTCCGCGAGCATCCGGAGGCCCGCGGCCATGGCGCCTTTGGCGAGCTGCAACTCGCGGATATCGCTTTGGGTGAGTGAAATGCCGCCGGCCAGCGGCAAGTTTTTGTTCGGTGTGAGGAGGCGACCGTTGGAGCCGATCCAACCAAGTTCGACGCCGCAGGCAGCCGCGTCCACCAGGCCGCTGCCACAGATGCCACGGGCCGTGCCGCCGCCGATGACGTGGCAATCGAGTTCTTGGTCGCGCAGGTGAACGGTGTCGATGGCGCCCACGCCGGCACGCATGCCAACGCCGATGCGTCCGCCTTCAAACGCCGGGCCGGCCGCCGTCGACGCACACACGATCCCTTGGGCCGATCCGACCACGACCTCGCCATTCGTGCCGATGTCGAAGAGCGCGTGTGGATGCGTCTGTTCGTCGAGGTGCGTGGCAACAATGCCACAAAGCAGATCACTGCCGACGAATCCTCCCAGGCAGGGAAGGAACTCGGCGGGCCCGGGCCACTGGAGATCGGGCGCCGCGAAGCGGTAGCCTCCGAGCGTGGGCGAGCCAAACGGCGCGCGGGTGAGTGGCTCTACATCAAGCCCGCAGAAGAGATGGTGCATGGCGGTATTGCCTGCCAGCAGCACTTCTTCGAGCGGCTGCGAGCCCAACATTCGCCCTAGCGCTTCGCGGATGAGCCGGCACAGTTCGCCAGGCCGGCGAAGCTCGTGTTGCAGACGGCTCATAACGTCCGCACCACAGCGGGCCTGGGGGTTGAGGGCGGTTTCCACGCGCAGAACTTCGCCGCTGGTGAGATCCACTATTTGCACGACGAGCGTGGTGGTGCCCAGGTCGATCACCGCACCGAGTCCTGCGCGTGGCTCGATGGGAACGTGGGCTTCGTCGGTGAGTACGTCGAGGGACCACTGTTCCACTTCGACCACCACGCGCTCTGCCGCGGAGGCGCAGCACGCGAGACGCCAACCGCCGGCGAGGTCCTGATCGCTGAGCGTGTCCTGCATGGTGGCGGTCACCGGCACATCGCCTTCGAGTACTCGCACTTTACAAGCGCCACAGCCGCTTTCGCCGCCGCAAGGAAACTCGACCCCTTCCGCGAAGAGCTGCTCAGAAAGCGTTTGCCCGGCGCGGGGATGGATCTCCAGCTTCATGAGCGGCTGCGCGCAAAACGGGTCATCGCTTCGATGTTGGCGTGTGCGGTGCCACGAGGCACTTCACAGCCGGCGCCACAGATGTAAGCAGAACCTGCTTGCTTGTAGCACTCCGCCAACGCCGCTTCGACAGACGCGGGCGTGCCATCGCGCAAGGCGCGGACGGGGTCGAGATTGCCGAGCAGCACTTGGGTCTGCCGCATGGCGCCGCGGGCGTGGCTGAGCGGCGTTAGAAAATCGAGGTCGATGATCTCGGCGCCGGTCTGCCCCATGCCTTCGACGATCCGCTTGGTGTTGCCGCAGATGTGCAGCCGAACCGGAACGCCGAGCGCACGGATGGCCGCGATGAGCCGCTGCTCATAAGGCAGCACTTGCTGCATGTAGAGCTTGGGTCCGACCAGCGAAGCCGCTGCATCTCCTACGCCGATAAGTGTGGCGCCCGCTGCTACTTGAGCCCGCGCAAATTCAACTTCCATGCGGACGACGAAATCGAAGAGCGCTTCTACAAAGGGCGGGTCGTCGAAGAAATCGAGCATGAGAGTGTTGAGCCCACGCAGATCGGCGCTCATTGCACAGGGACCTTCCACCCAACCTTCGACGATGCGCGTTTCGCCGTTACGTTCGGCAAGCAGTCGCACCGCCTCGATCCGATCGCGCATCCTACCGGGCGCGGACGGATCAGGCAGACGCAGGGCAGCGAGCTTGCTCTTCTCATCGAGCAAGGCACGACTTTCGACAATTGCAGGCGGCTGATCGTCGAACCACTCCACCGTGGCCCCGAGGTCGGAGGCTTCGCGCGCGGGATCGGAGATGGCCGAGACATAGTCGAAATCGAAGCGATTCGCCACAGCCACTTGGGCATCGGCCAACACGCCATGGTCACTCGCATAATCGCGGTAATGCACGCCAGCCAGGTCGGCGGCGAACATCATGGTGATGGGCATCAGCGGCAGCGAGTCGACCGGCTCGCCGCGCAGCCTGGCGAGGATACGCTGCTTGCCCGTCATTCCTGCACCTTCAGTACGCCGGTGTCGTAGCTGGCCACGATGCGCTGGCCGGGTAGGGCGACGACGAACTCCGATTCCGGCCACTCGCCGTAGACCAAGCGCCGCAGCCACGCCAGATCGCCCTGCATCCGTTCGAAAGTCCAGCCATTGTCTTTTGCTTCGCCGGCTGCCTCGGCGGCGAGTTTCCCATCCGGTTCCAGGCCCGTCTCGATGAACACGAGCTTGCGGTATTGCGATCGATAGCGCGTCATTTCCTCGTAGAGGTAGCGCCCATTGTCGTCGCCGTACTTGCGAATCAAGGCGTCCAGCGGCTCTTCGAAGCCCACGGTGCTCTGGGTCAACTGCTGCAGACCTTTGCCGCGTTCCAACCAGCCCGTCGACCGGTAGTAAGTGCCCGGGTTGCCCTCGAAGTAGGTCAGGTAGCATTCGCGTCCTCCCATGAGGATTCCGATGCAATCGTGGGCCCGCGGTAACACCAGGCGGGTACGCCTCGCCGTCAGCCCGTCGAGACCGTTCCCGCAGAGTCCATACCCGAGCAGAATCGCTTCGTAGCCCTCCGGCGTGCGGTCCACGGCTTCCTGAATCTTCGCCGCCATGGGCTTGCCACCCAGGTCGTGCAAACCCTTGGGCAGGAATTCCAGATCCACCTGATGCGGCGAATGCGCGCAGGCGTCGCACATTTCACGAAACAACACTTCGCAACTGATCAGCTTGAGGCGCATCGTGCGTTCACCAGGGCGCGGATAAAATCCGGCGTGGAACCGCAGCAGCCGCCGATAAACGAAGCGCCCGCGTCGCGCAGGGCTTCGTAGTGCGAAGCGAAGACCTCGGCCGAGGTGTCATAGCGAATCGCGGTTCCATTGATCTGCGGCAATCCCGCATTCGGCTTGATCCAGATGGGGAGATCGCAGGCGGCCTGCAAGCGGCGGCAGATGAGCGCTGTATGTTCCACGCCGACGCCGCAGTTCGCCCCAACCGCGTCGGCCCCGGCTTGAAGCATCGCTTCTGCGACGGTCTCGGGGGTAGCTCCCATCATCGTGCGGTCCTTGTTCTTCCCCGAGTCGAATGCGAAGGAGACGATCACCGGCAGGCCTGTTTCTTTGGCAGCGGCCACGGCCAGACACGCTTCGGCGATATCGCTCATGGTCTCGATAAGCAGTGCGTCAGCACCCGCCGTGGCTAGCGTGGTGGCCTGCGCCGCGAAAGCTGACGTCGCCTGCTCGCTACTGATTTCTCCCGCGACCAGCATCCTTCCCGTTGGACCAATGGCGGCAAACACGAGCGCCTTCCCATCCGCCGCCCGCTTCGAAATGTCGACACCGGCGCGATTGATGGTTTCGAGGTCGCCTTCCATCGCGACAGAGTTGGCGCGGAAGGTGTTGGTCAGGATAACTTGGCTGCCTGCTTCCACATAGGCGCGCGCCACTGCCTCGACTCGATCGGGATAAGCCACGTTCCACATATCCGGCGAGGTTCCGGGAGCCAAGCCGAGCGTCTGGAACTCGGTCCCCCAAGCGCCGTCCGTGATCAGCAAGCCGTCTGCCAGCCAGTCGCGCAGAAGGCTCACGCGGCCACCAGTTTACGCGCCAGCGCCACCGCACCTCCGGCGCTTTCGCTATAACCGTCGGCTCCAATCGCATCGGCATACTGCTGCGTGACCGGCGCACCGCCCACCATGATCTTCACCTTCTGGCGCAGGCCCGCCGTCGAAAAGGCGTCGATGGTGGTTTTCATCGAGGTCATGGTGACCGTCAGAAGCGCCGAGAGCGCCACCAGGTTGGCACTTTTGGTGGTGACGGCTTCGATGAAGCGCTCTGGCGACACGTCCGCCCCAAGGTCGATCACCTCGAAGCCGCCGCCTTCGAGCATCGAGGCGACGAGGTTCTTTCCGATGTCGTGAAGGTCGCCTTTGACAGTTCCGATCACCACGCGGCCCACCGGCTCCGCGCCTGTCGCCACCAACAATGGCCGAACGATTTCCATAGACGCCTTCATGGCACGCGCCGAGATCAGCATCTCGGGCACGAAGTACTCTTCACATTCGAAGAGCCGGCCCACTTCGTCCATCGCCGGCATGAGATGGTCGGTCACGATCGCGAGTGGCGCTACGCCCTCGGCAATGGCGGCCTGTGTGATCGCGGCTGCGCCCTTCGAGTCCCCTGCGAGCACTGCTTGGCGCAATTTCTCAAGATCAGGCATGCGTAACTCCGTTGAATTGATGGACGGCATCCAGCATGGCGACAATGTTCTCCACCGGCGTGCCGGCCTGTAGATTGTGAATCGCATTGAACACAAAGCCACCGCCCGGTGCGAAAATCTCACAGCGGCGCAACACTTCTCCGCGCACCTGCTGCGGCGTACCGAACGGCAGGGTCTTCTGAGTGTCTACGCCCCCACCCCAAAAAACCAGCCGCGAGCCGTATTTTCGCTTTAGTTCCGAGGGGTCCATTCCCACCGCCGAGCACTGCACAGGATTGATGATGTCGAAGCCCGCCTCGATGAAGCTTTCGAAGAATCGCTCGACGCTGCCGCACGAATGCTTGAAGCACTTCCACTCCGTGTTGCGATGCACCCAGTCATTGATCCGCTTGTACCAGGGAAGCCACAATTCGCGAAAGGTAGCGTTGGAACAGAAGGCCGACGTCTGCGTGCCGAAATCGGTGCCACAGAGAAAGACGCAGTCGACTTGGTCGCCGACACGGGCGTGGATGCGCGCCAGGTTCTCGAGGGCAATTTCGGATTGGCGCTCAAAGATGCTCTGGATGAACCCGCGGCGGGTCCGCGTGGAGATATACCATTCCGTCACGTCGCGAATGCCTTTGGGTTTCTTCAGTGACGGTGCGGGCACCAGGGCGATATCACCGAAAGCCGTGCCGCCGAAGCCCGCGATCACTCCGTAGCCGCTTGCGCACGCCGTTCGCGCGGACCGTTCGAGATGGTCGAGATCTGCATTCGAGATAGGACCGTACTCTTCCAGGTTGTCCGCGGGGTCGAGTTTTTCGTCGTCAATTGCCGGCTGCCGGATGATGGTGTCGAAGAAAGCGCTGCCAACCGGCATGCGACCGCTGGGCTCGGCTGTTTCGTCGCCCTCGGGATAGATCAGGAAATCGCCGTTCGGCTCGGTGCGGATTCGAAAATCGCCAGGCACCAGCACATTCAGGCCGCGGAAACTCCATTCTTTCCAGTTCTCCGCGGGGAAGCCGAACATCGTGTTGCGCGGAAACATACCAGTGACGTCGAGCCCCATCGCCGCGCGAAGATCGTCCTCAACGAGGCCCAGCATTTGATAGGGCTCGTGCACCTTAACGGGCTGTGAAAGGAAGCCGTAGTGCTCGCGCAATGCAGCGACACAACTGACGTGGACGCCGGTTACCGCGGTGCCACCGAAGTCGAGCGGAATGCGATCCGGTTCGCGGTGCGCCAAGGCTGTGCGCAACCGATCCCGCGAAGAGACACTTGTTTGAGTCACCACGCGATTTATATCACGTGCACGGACCTGAGGACCAGATCGATTGAGACTAGTGCTGACGACGTATATCGCGGGGGCGCGCAGCGTGATAGTTTCTCAATTGAAAAGAGTTACCCAGCATGAGCTCTTCAACAAAGGAGGCAATGTCCTGCCTTGCCTACGAGAGTGTGTCGGACCTGGTGTTCGGGTCCTGCAGGAAACCGGTTGCGTGCGGCTTTGATCTGGTTATCGGCGCGGGCCAGGTTTTTCCGGAAGTCAACTTCACGTTACCGATGATCAGCGTGGAAGAAGCCACGTGGAGCCAAGTGGTAGCGCAGTACGAAGAGATGGCGACCAAGATTCTGGAGCGCGCCGTGGCCCTTCGGGTTCCGGGGATCGTACTGGAGTTTGAGTTGCTGCCCGCCATGACCGAGACACCGGAGTGGGGGGCGGAGATTACGCGACTGCTTGAGAGCCACCTTCGCCGGACGTATGAGAAGCATGGTTTACGGTGTGCGTTACGCGTGACGCCCACCGACATTCGCGACCAGGGGAAGCCACCCTTTCTTCGGAGCGGCGCCCATTGGGAAACGCTCTGGCGCTCGTTCGAGCTGTGTATCGAAGCGGGAGCGCATCTCATCTCCATCGAATCCATCGGGGGGAAAGAACTGCATGACCCAGGACTGATGTACGGCGATATTCGCGCCATCGTCTTCGCCCTAGGTGTACTCGCTCCACGCGACACCTCCTGGCTCTGGGATCAGATTTCGGCTCTGTGCACGCAGAACGGCAAAGCGATTCCGGCTGGAGACAGCGCGTGCGGTTTCGCCAACACGGCGATGCAACTGGCAAACCAGCACATGCTGCCGCAGGTGGTGGCGGCAGTGGTGCGGGCGATGAGCGCGGTGCGTAGCCTGGCTGCGTTCGAGCACGGCGCGATGGGACCGTCGAAAGACTGCGCCTACGAAGGGCCCGTCATCAAAGCCATCACGGGTTGCCCGATTTCCATGGAAGGCAAGTCGGCTTCGTGCGCGCATTTCAGCCTCGTCGGCAATATCGCGGCCGCCATGTGCGATTTGTGGAGCAATGAATCGGTGCAGAACGTGCGACTGTTATCGGGCAGCGCACCCGAGGCCTTCACGGAAACCCTCGCTTATGATTGCAGGCTGATGAACATCGCCTCGGAGAAAGGTGAGGCTCTGCGGTTGCGGGACTGGCTGACTGAATCCGACGAGTGGTTGAGTCCACAGGCTGCGGTGCTCTCGCCAGAGGCTACCATGAGCATCGCGCGCGCAATCACTTCGCACGATGACCACTACGGACAAACCATTGCCGCGGCCCTGGCAGCGGTCGGCGTGCTGCGGGGAGGAATGAACAGCAAACGGCTAACGCTGCCGGCGAGGGAAGCGCCGTGGCTGGACCGGATCGAGCGGGAACTCGATTCCCTGGCCGGCGAGGAAACGAAACTGATGGAAGAAATGACGGCACAACATGGGCCCGAATTCGACGCAGCTAGCTATGGCTTCTGAGCCCGGCCGTGTGCCAGAGGGACTGTCCAAGAAGGAACGGATGCTCCGCGCCCTGCGGCGCGAACCGGTGGACCGGCTCCCGACACAGTCTAACTACACGGGCGCCATGGGGCGCTTGCTGGCCCAGTACTTCGGGATCGCCGAGGCGGAGTTGCCGGAGCGCCTGGGAAACCAGCTGTTGCGGGTCGATATCGATCACTGCCGCCCCACGAATGCAGATGGGTCGATCGAGTTTGACTGGTGGGGCGCGGGGTGGGACACCCGCACCGAGGGCTACTGGCATGCGTTCTCTCCGCTGAAAGACTCACTGGATCTGGATCGGTATGTATGGCCGAATCCAAACGACACCGCGATTCTCAGCACGGCTGAGCGGACGATGCGCGATCGCGGCGCGAACTACTTCATTGCTCCGAATCTCGGAATATGCCTGTTTGAGCGGGCCTGGTCGCTGCGCGGATTTGATGACTTGCTCGTGGACATGCTGGAGCGCACGGAGTGGGTTGAAGAACTGCTCGACCGCATCACTGAGATCCAGTTGATCCTCGCCCGCAGATTCATTGCGGCCGGTGTCGCAGGCGGATACTTCGGCGACGATTACGGGGCACAGAGGGCGATGCTGTTCTCGCCACGGCTTTGGCGGCGGCTGATCAAGCCCCGTCTGGCGAAGTTGTTTGGGGTGTTTGTAGCCGCTGGACTTCCCGTGATTCTGCAC
>JBAUOG010001013.1:0-5097 GCA_049579625.1 Bryobacteraceae bacterium | reverse complement strand
CAGTACGGCAAAGAGTCAGGTCAAGCGGGAGAGGAAGGATGGTTCTTGCTTGATCAAACAGGCCTCGTCCTGCGGCGGATTGCCGTCCGTGCCGTTGGGATACCATCAACTCTTAAATTGAGCGCGGTTGATGCGGTCATCGACTATGAACCCGTAACGATAGCCGATCGCCGCGTGTTGCTGCCACGCATGGCTCAGGTCCGCGTTGAAGAAGGATCAGGCACCAAACGCGTCAGTCAGATGTTCTTTCATCACTGCCGTGCGTTTGCGGTCGAGTCGACTCTTTCGTTCGACGCAGCCGGCACACCACCCGACGGCAATCCGCCATCTCGAAGTCAGGCGAGTTTACCTCCGGATTTAGATGTCGTTGTTTTATTGCTCTCGCCCATCACCCTGAAGGACGCCAGTGCGAGCGATCTTCTGACAGCGAAGGTGGCGGATGCGGTGATATTCAAGGGCCGGGAGATTATCGAACGCGGCGCAAACATTGAAGGCCACGTTCTCCCGAGGCGGGGGGAGAATGGTGTGATTATCGAACTCGATCGAGTGCAAACACGAACTGGCTGGTCTCCTTTCTACGCACGGCTGGTCTCTCTTTCACCAGCGGGTCAGTTGGGCGTCGAGACCGCACCAAGTAGGCCTTTCGATGCGGACACAGGCAATCACCTGGGCCTGACTGACCCGCGGATCCCAGGCGTAGCAAAGGTCAAGTTCGCCAACGGGTCAACAGGGCTGGCTGGAGGAACACAGATGACCTGGAAAACGGAACTGCCTGAAGCACCAACCGGATCTCGCGCGCCACAGTTGAAAACCTCAGTCAGTATCAACTAAAAGTGCCCGGGGGAGTAATTCCTATCGTAAGAGCACTTAGAGCCCATTGACAACTCAGAACACCGTCATTTCCGGCTCTGTTCTGTTGATTAAAACGACCTCAAGGCCCGGATTACCCCGGGCCCCCTTTTTGCTTCATTCAGCGCTTCGACTCAACAACTATGCCGCTATTCGCGCCCGGCGGTCGAAGCCCGAGGACGCCCAGTTAGGAGTTGCGGTTACCTTAAGCCCTGCGTCGCCGCCTTGCAAAAAACAAAAGGCCCGCAAAACCGGACGTCGTCAAGAGGATGGCACTTGGCTCGGGTGTCGTCGTCGTCGTCGGGTTTACAGCGCATCCGGATTGGCAAGTGCCCGCGCTCAGGGTATTGTCCGCAGTCCCGAACTGGAAGCTGACATCAGAGAGCAGCGTATTCGCGTCGACGCCACTCGTGAAGGTGAAGTTAAATGTGGCGGCAAAAGCCTCGCGCAACGCTTGGAACGACTGGAAGCGCGCTTGCTGCCAGTCAACCGATCACAGCAGAGGTCCTTGCAGTCCTGGCAGGTGTTCAGGCCGCTCACGAGGCCCAGGCACAACCCTGTCTCCGCGCCCCGCTCTCAGCAAATCTATAAGGTAAGACAAGAGCTCCTGTCCCGGTGGCGTGGCTGCCAAAACCACGCTGACCCCGGAGAGCGCAATGTCGATTTCCCCATGCACATCGCGCGCCTGGCGGAGAATGTCTTCGATGGCTTCGCCACGCCGTTCGCTTGCAATGAGGACGCCGGTGTCGAGTATCAGTCCCATGCCGACGTGTCGCGGGGCTTGCGGCTGCGAATGATTTCTTCCATGTCGGCGGCGAAGACGGTATCCATGGTCGGCTTATAGCCCAGTTCTTTGGAACGGGCTTCAGCCAGAGCGATGGACTCGGAGATGGACCGGCGCGCGGGAGTAGCTGCGCGGATGACGGCGAGCGGTTGCGCGTCGCGCTCGATAATGACTTCAGCGCCCGCCTGAACGCGTTTTAGAACGGTCGCCAGATCGCGCACGGCATCCGCTTCGCTGATGTGCAACGGCTCCATACCTTGGATCATAGCGTTTCTTCTTTCTCGTATGTAGTGGGCTTGAGCTGTCGATTTTCTCCGACCGCGACGGACTATGAAGACCGACCGTGCGCGCGGCCATGCCGGACTTGCGCGAGTGGCAGTTTCGGAGCCGCGCGTGTCAACAAGCGGTTTTCCAACAGCAAGGACGAGATCTTTAATTAGGGCGAGATTGTCGCCATCGGGCAGGCAGACCCAAAGCGACCCGTGCCGAACAGCGCAAACCGGTCTGCGGTGTTCGCTTGTTTGGGGGTTGAGTGAGACTGCTAAGGCGTTGAAACGAAAAGAACGGTCGACCGGACGCAAAGCAGGCGATCTGGATGTGACTGGTAAAAAAGGAGTTAGAAAAAGCGAGTTGCTCGACTCAGGCTGTCCACCTCGGCCCTACCTCGGCCTCGGCCTGTACCCTGCATAACGGACGGTTACGGGTTTAGCACAAGGCAATTCACACACTCCCGCGCCGGGATCTTCGCGCCAAACGTTACCAAGGTCAATCTTGCGGCGTGGGCAAAGGCGCATAGGTACGCGTCGGTCCACAGGTTCGGCGAGCTGAATGGGCCCTCGGTGAACGCCTGCCACGTTTCGGAGAGATCATTCGGCTCCTCCAGGTAGCCGATTCGCCGGTCCAATCGCAGGACGCGATACGCCTCCCACGCCTCGTCTGGGCTCCATGACCTCTTCCTGCATGACGTGCTTGTTCGTCAGCAGCCGCAGAAAGCCTAACTGGGTAAGGCGGCAGAACGTGAGCTTTTCGTCTTGAAGATTGCTGAACCACTGCCGGGCTGCATGATGAAGGGTGTGTCGTTCCGCGGCCAAGGCGATCCAGACGTTAACGTCAGGAAAGTAGGTCATCGAAATCGAAATTTGACAGGCTTAGCGTTCCCGGCCGCTTGGAGTGGATTACCGGAAGGTCTACCTCGCGATCACCGTAGGAGCCGGTGGGGCCTGCCCGGAGGTTGCCTTGGACTTCTTTCTTTATGGCTTCAACGATAAACTGTTCCACCGTAGCGCCGCGCGAGGCCGCCAGTGCTTCACTCTTCTGGTAGAGAGAGTCGGGAAGATTCAACGTGGTCTGCATAAGACAGTCCGCTTTTCTTCATTCTCCCATGTAAGCAGGAGATGCCGATAGTGCGGGTGAATTCAGTCTCCCATCAATTGTTCCGGCGTGCAAAGGGCCGGCAGGAGGAAGCCGAGTTGTAGGCATGCTAACTCCAGCTTCTCGATTACTTCGGCGTTTGCGATGTGGCGGCAGTTCCGGGTCAGCAGGAAGTCCATACCCTGGCTTGTGGCCAGGGCGTGAGCGATTGGTCATTCGTTGCCGGCCCTCACCAAGGAGAGAGATAGCCAGGCACCAAAGTGCGAGGATCAGGCGATAGAATAACTAGAAGTCATTCCGGAATGGAAGCGCCGCCGCCCGCCATGCAAACCATCGACATAATCGTCAAGGATCAAGACATCCTTGGGGGGACTCCGGTTTTCCGGGGTACCCGTGTTCCGTTTCAGGCGTTATTGGATTATCTCGAAGGCGGCCAGACTCTTGACGAGTTTCTGGATGATTTTCCGACCGTATCCAAAGAGGCGGCAGTCGCGGCGCTAGAACTGGCGAAGTCTCTTCTTGTCGGCCAACTAGGATGAAGGTCCTGCTGGACGAATGCATTCCGCGCAAGCTTAAGAATGCACTACCCGATCATAAGTGCCAAACCGTGCCCGAAGCAGGCTTGGCGGGCCGCAAGAATGGACTGCTGCTACTGCTTGCCGAAAGCAGCGGCTTTGAGGTGTTCCTCACGATGGATAAAGGCCTCCAATACGAGCAGAATTTGGCCGGCCATCGCATTGCCATTCTGATTGTCCGGGCCAAATCGAACCGCCTCGATGATTTATTGCCGCACCTCGATGCTTGCCGATCGGCAATGAATTCGATTCAGCCAGGCGAAGTGGTTCTCGATGGCGGATAGTGGAGTGCACCCCTGCGGTGAGACACCTCGGCCCGCAGGCGAGCAAAGCACTTCTGGGCCCCGTAACGGGCCAATCTGTTAAGGTGTTAAGTGAACAGTTCAACTTTCCAACCTGCATGTCTCTCGTTACCGTCAAAAACAAATTTCAGGTCGTTATTCCGCAACAGGTGCGCAAGGAGATTGGCGTGACCGTCGGTGACATCTTCGAAGCCAAGGTGGAGCGCGGACGGATCACGCTGACGCCGAAGTCGGTCGTAGATCGCGCGATCGCGGAAGGCTTGGAAGATGTGCGGAAGGGACGCGTGCGCGGTCCCTTCAAGAGCGTTGACGAGATGATCGACTCGCTCAAAGGGCGCAAAGGTCGTACCACCCCAAAAGCATCGTGACCTCGATGACCTGGGCACACACCCGGCGTTCAGAGAAGGATTACCGAGCGGCGCCGCCCGCGATTCAAAAGGCATTCGACAAGCAGGTGCGATTGCTCGAGAAGCATCTCAGCCATCCATCGCTGCGTGCCAAGAAGTACGACGAGGCGACGGGCCTCTGGCAAGCGCGCGTGAACCGCGACTGGCGTTTCTATTTCCTGATCCAGGATGGTCTTTACCTCATTGTGACCATCGTTCCGCATCCAAAATGAGACGAAGCAGCCGCGAAGCTGTAGCAAGTTCTGCCCCACGCTCCGCAGTCTCATGTCCTACAAACGCTGATTCTCGGTCGCGTGGTGCTGCGCCCTGTGCGGACGGCCTGCAGTGACGAGGAATGATCTTCCGAACACGGCAGACCGTCTGCGGTGTTCGTTGGTTTGGGGGTTGAGCGAGGCTGCTAAGTCGCTGATAATAAAACGAGAGCCGATTGGACGCAAAGCCGGGCGTTTTGGATGTGACTGCTAAGTAGTTAGCGAGAGCGAACCCGTTTCTGACTGTCCACCTCGGCCGTCCACCTCGGCCACTTGTCACTGGCCGACGGCGAGAACGAAGTGGCGCGGGTTCCACCTCAGCCAGTGGGTGGCGGGAAAGTAATCTGACCCTCGTCGGAACCTTATGCCGATTGAAGGTGCTTGCGCCGGATCGGAACAAATCTGATCTCTACACGCTGGTCGAGTGCTTGCGCGATGCGCTTGAGCATGTAAAGGGAGTGCCCCTGGTAGTCGGCATCTTCCAACCGGCAGATAGCCGAGGCGCTGGTGCCGACACGTTTGGCAAGCTCGCGCTGCGATAGGCCGGCTTTCGTCCGA
>JBAUOG010001012.1:0-2592 GCA_049579625.1 Bryobacteraceae bacterium | reverse complement strand
AGTAGGAGGAACTCATCCAGCGCTGATTGAGGCCATGGGCAGGGGAGCGATGGTTCTTTACTTGAGAACGCCTGAGAACTCGGAGGTCGCCGGCGATGCCGCGATGCCGTTTGATTCCGATGAGTTGGTGGAGAAACTACAGGCAGCCGTCCTCGTAAGCCCAGAGGGACGAGAGGCCTGGGGCCGGCGTGCGCAGTCACGCGTGCACCAGCGCTACAGTTGGGACGCCGTCACCACCGCCTATGAACGCCTGCTGGGGGGGCTTTCCAACAACTAGCTTGTGTTGGAATTGACTATGGCTTCCATCGCGCAAACTGTTGCCGTCAGCCAGCCGCACCGTTCTTGGGTCGAAGTATCTTTAGGTCGCATTGGCGCTAACTACAGGGCCATCCGTAAGCTGGTTGGCGCCGATGTAGAAGTAATGCCGGTTGTGAAGGCGGACGCCTACCGGCATGGAGCGGTCGCGGTGTCTCGAACCCTGGCTGCCGAGGGTGTTAGCTGGCTCGCCGTCAGTAACGCGGAGGAGGGCATGGTTCTCCGTGAGGCCGGCCTGCAGACGAGAATCCTCGTCATGGCGGATTTTCTCCCGTTCTCCCGCGAAGCGATTTTGGCGCACGATCTGACGCCGGTGATCCACTCGCTCGCCGACTTGGCCGAGTTGGATAGGCTTGCCGCCAAGCGCGAGCAGCGGCCCCGGTATCACCTTAAGATCGATTCCGGGATGGGACGGCTCGGCGTGCGGCCCGACGCCAAGATTGCAGAGGCGATTCTCTCGGCGAAGAACGTCGAGTTGGAAGGCCTGATGACACACTTCGCTTCGGCGGCCAACTACGAATCACCGCAGACCGAGGAGCAACTGGCGACGTTCGAGAAGGTCATCAAGAACTTGGACGCGGCCTCGATATCACCGCTCCTGGTTCACCTCTCCAGCACCATCCCTATCGCTTATGGCCGGCGGCGAGCCTGGCGTGATATGGTCCGGCCCGGACATGCGATTTACGGCTATCTCTCGCCCTCCAGAGGCCACGCTCCCGGAAAGTTGCTGAAGGTGCAACCTGCGCTCACGTGGCGCACAACCGTGCTGTCCGTGAAGGATGTTTCGGCGGGCTCGAAGATCGGCTACGGCGGTATGTTCACCACGGAGGTGCCGAGCCGCATCGCCGTGCTGGCTGTTGGCTACGCGGATGGGTTGCCACACCGGCTGTCAAACCGGGGGCATGTGATTGTGAAGCAGAAACTCGCTCCCATAGTCGGCGCTGTTTCCATGGACCTCACCACCATCGATGTGACGGATTGTCCGCCGGTGCAGCCAGGCGACGCCGTGACGCTGCTCGGCACTGAAGGTGACGTTCGAATTGACGCGCAGGAAATCGCGCGGCTGGCCGGCACGATATCCTACAGCGTGCTGTGCGGTATTCACGCCCGCGTGAAACGAATCTATGTTTAGAAAACCAGTCTAGATATCCAGATTACGAACGTCGAGCGCGTTTTCTTCGATGAACTTGCGTCGGCTCTCCACATCTTCACCCATCAGTGTGGAGAAGATCGGCTCCGTTTCCGCGAAGTCTTTGATGGTCACTTGCAGCAGGGTCCGGCTTTCGGCGTTCATGGTGGTTTCCCAAAGCTGGGTGGCGTTCATCTCGCCGAGCCCCTTGTAACGGGTCACGGAAACTTCACGCGTGCCTTCGCCCTTGACGTGGTTGAACAGCTCACGCCAAGTGGGAAGCTCCACTCGTTGCGCCTCCTTCACCACCGTAAATGGAGGCTTATTGAACCGCGAAACCTGTTTCAAGAGATTCCGCAGCCGCCGATATTCCGGCATGGCCAGAAATTCGGTGTTCAGGTACCTGGTAGCGTTGGTCGGATCCTGGTACGACACCATCCACGCCGAGTGTTCCTCTTCGCGCTCAATCGACACGACCAGTTTCGCGGCCTTCAGCCGTTCCGCCAGGCGCTTCATGTTCTCTTCACTCTGGAAGTCGGCCTTGGTATCGATGGTCAGCGTCAAGTCGGAGATGACGTCTACAACCCGCGGTTCTCTCATCCGGCGTTCAAGCTTCCGCCACACCTGTGAGAGTTCGTCCAGCGACATCAGAAAGCCGCGCAACTCGCCGCCCTCGATCTTCGCCGCTGACTCGCCTTGTCCGATTTCGACAACGATGTTTTCTGTAGCGCGGCGCAGAATTTCGCGGGTAAATTCTTTGTCGTCCTTGATGTACTTCTCGCTCTTGCCCCGCTTGATGCGGTACAGAGGCGGTTGCGCTACAAACACCTTGCCGCGCATGATCAATTCCTGCATATGCCGGAAGAAGAATGTCAGCAACAACGTGCGGATGTGCGAGCCGTCGACATCGGCGTCCGTCATGATGATGATCTTCCCGTAGCGCAATTTCGCCAGTTCAAAATCATCGCCCTTGCCGATTCCGGTGCCGATCGCGGTGATCATGGCCCGGATTTCTTCGTGCCCGAGCATTTTGTCGTAGCGCGCTTTTTCAACATTCAGGATCTTTCCCTTTAGGGGCAGAATCGCTTGATAGCGCCGGTCGCGGCCCGACTTCGCAGTCCCGCCGGCCGACTCGCCCTCCACCAAGA
>JBAUOG010001011.1:0-29653 GCA_049579625.1 Bryobacteraceae bacterium | reverse complement strand
TTTTGGAGGGCAGGGAACCATTAACGTGAACTCCTGGTCGCCGGACTCATCCAAGATCGGCTTCGTTAGTTACGAGCAGTAAACTGTCTTGCAAGCCGCGCGCGCGTCAGCAAACGGTTTTCGTGTTTCAACTCGATACGGTGGTTGTCCTTTCCCCTTCAGGACTTGAGCGGATTGTTGACGCAGCGGTAAGACAACTTGGCTGACATGAAAATGAGGAGCTAGTATTGAAAACAGTACACTTCTATCTCTTCCGCGTGTATTATTTAGGGTACCAGTACTCAGAAGTCCAGAGGTTTGTTGGAGGATTCGAAGTGAAACTAAATCCGCTGTTTTTATTGTTAGCAGGTGCGCTAGCCGCCACACCAACCTTCGCAGGACCGGCTATCGTCGGCGTCGCAACGGCAATCGGAAGCTTCAGCGTCAACAACAGTTCGGTGAGCGGAACCGCCAACCTCCCTGACGGCGCTCTGCTTAAGACGACTAGTTCCACCGGCGAAGTAACTCTGAAGGGTGGCTCCGGCGTGGTGCTGGGAACCAACTCCGCTGCGACCTTTTATGACGGTAAGGTTGTTCTGGTTCGGGGCATGGCGCGGTTTGACAATTTGAAGCCGGACTTCAAGATTACCGCTTCTTCGCTGCGGGTCCATAGCGACCAGGCTGGTGGTCAGGGAGCCGTTCGTCTGAACGGCGATAAAGTGGAAGTCGCCTCCGTCATCGGCAACATGAACGTGTACAACCAACAGGGTGTGCTTTTGGCGCGCGTTGCCGCCGGATCGGTTGTGGCAGTCGACGATAACGATTCCGGCGCTTCCTCCGGTCAAGGCCAGACGCCGTCCGGCGCCAGCACAGGCGCTGCCGCTCCAATCATGTCCAACAGCGCTGCCTTATGGATCGCGGCTGGCTTAACTGCTCTCGGTCTCGGCTTAGGCATCGGCCTCAGCCAGAACAACGGTTCGGGCAAGCCCAGCAGCCCGTAGAGAACTGCTCCCGCATCTCCTTGAGGCCCTCCAACCAGCTTGGTTCGGAGGGCTTTTTATTGTTCGGCGCTGCTACGGGACGGAGCCTGGATCAGTTTCCGAGCGCTCTCCAAACCACCTTGACGTTGGATCCCCGGTATGTTGAGTAATGATAGGAACTCCTGATCTGAGCCGCGGAATGCCTCCGGCACGTTATCCAACTTCACCGATACGGGGCTGACTGCGGCCGCGAACAAGCACCACAGAGCCGCGCGATCAATCCCAATGACTTCGATGAAACGGTCGGCCGGCTTGCCCTTCCGCTGCTGGCTAAGAAAGGCCATCGCGGTCACGATATCCTGCACGCGGTTCGCATCATCCGACCGGTTAAATCCCAGGAAATGCGTGGCGGACCGGTCACGCGGAGCAACGGCGTCACCGGTTTGAAACGCATCGATTAACAGAATTGCGTGGCCCTCCTTTTGAAGCTTGGCAACCACACTCGATGCCACCCCGGCCTTACTTCCGTTCGGATCCACAACCAGCACTGTCGTGCCACTGCCTGGCAAAAGTTTCGCCGGGATGCGGTCCCCCGAGCCGGCCCGGCCCAGCACCAGCACTCCGCCGGCTTGCTCTTCATGCAAAACATTGGAGGGCCACGTCACGCCAATCGATTGCTGAAACTGGGTGCGCAGTGACGAGATGTCCAACGCCTCAAATTGCGCGCGCGCCATCTCCTGCCACTCCTTGAACAAACCCTCGTAGCTGAGTGCGCCGGCGGGCAGCGGACGATTCATCAGGCCCAGCATGTCCTGCAGCTTTTCGATCTGCGCCCCTTGCTCCACGTATTCGTTGTATTTCGGATCCTGGAGCAGGTGTTTGGCAAAGAAGCGATACACGGCCTCGCGGGCTTTTCGGTTGTAATTATGCGGGGCGTCCTGATGAAAGTTCTCGACGTTTGCGGCCTTGTCATACAGGGCATACACCTGCCGTATCGCCGGGTACTCTTCGTCGGGCACGTGACTCGTCCAATCGCCGGTTGAGGAAACCAGCAGCATCGGCTTCGGCGCCATGAGCGCCGCGATCTCCAGATTCGACGTGCCGCGCCGCAGGTTCGGTGCATTCTCGCAACGCGCTCCGCCCTGCATATAGGCCGAGACCATATTGACCGGCGCCGAAACCTGGATGCGGTCATCAACCGCAGTCAGGAGAAACGTCTGCGTACCGCCGCCGGACGCTCCCGTTACCCCGATGCGGGTTGAATCCACATCCTCCAGTGACAGCAAAAAATCCAGCGCTCGCGTCGAATTCCAGAGTTGCAGGCCGAGCGGGCTGAAACTCCACAGGTCTTCGCGCGGCCCGCCAAACTCGTGCGGCGTTTGCATCGTGTCGTTATAACCAACCATGTCGATGGCAAAAGCAACGTATCCTTGCCTGGCGAAGTTAACGCCTTCGGTGGGGGTCGAATCGAGCGGCTGATTTTCCAGCCGTCCATAATCCCAGTGGCCGTGCGGGATCAGCACGCCCGGATGTTTCCCAGGTTTTAACGGACGATACAAATTCCCGCCAAGGTAGTAGTGCGGCATGGTCTCGAGCACCACTTTTTCGATGGTGTAGCCATCCCGTTCCAGGCGTCCGAAGACCTCGGGATGCAACGGTGTCTTCATTGGCATCGGCGAGAGCCCTGCTGCCGAAAGGATCTGCTGCCGCAAGGCGGTTCGCCTGGCCTGCCATGCTTCCAGGCTCTGATAGGTGGGCAACACGAAATGTGTGTCCGTATTCGGCGTAACCGTGTTGCGCGAGTCAGCCGCGGGGATTTGCCCAAAGGCCGCCGTCGCAAAGTAGAGAACAGCAAGATTCAAGCTGAGACAAACAGATAAGGAGCGCATCGCAGATTTGTTCTGCGAGTATATCGCCTTCGCAAAACCGAACTTATGTCGGCCCAACGTCTTGTAGGGTAGTCACCCGGACTCCAATCGACGCCTCGCCGATCGGCCGAGGAGTTCATGATGGATCCAGACGTCTCGCGCCCTCTCTCATGCCCCGTCGTGGATGAGAGCAAGACACCCTCACTTGGGCGTCTTGGGCTTATTCCTCTTACGTTCGCGAATTTCCTTCTGGAGAAACCTGACAGCGGCATCTGCATTTTCAAACGGCCGTGGTACGGGCCCTTTGCCGCTTCGTCCAATCGTTCGTCAATCACGCGCCGCTGGGCCGGAGTGTACTCGGTCGTCCCTCTCACTCCACGCGCTCCTTCAAATGATGCACGTACGTCTTCATCGCCACGCCCGCCAGCACGATCAGAATGAAAATGCGGAACTTCCCCGTAAGCGTTACCGTCCCCAGCACCGCCAGCACCACGTACAAAATCATCGCCGCCTTGAAACTCAGCAGCCTCCGCGATTGGGCAAAGCCAGCCTCAATCGGCTCCTCGTCTTCCGGCTCAACCTGCGTCATCGCAGCGTCGCCCCACCCTGGTTGTAGTTGAACGAAAACGCCAGCTTCATCTGAGCGCCTTTGTAGTCCTTCGGCAGTGGCGGCAAGGGATTCGACATGCTGAGCCCGGCGACCGCCGCGCGGTCCAATGAATCCGAGCCGGAATAGTCGCTGATCACCACCTTCGCCAGTGAGCCATCACGGTTCAATGCGAATTGAATGACCACGCGGCCTCTCCGCGTTCCCATGCGAACACTCTCCGGGAGAACCGTAAACCAGTTCTGGCGGACGATGGCCAGAATCTGCGCCAGGTATGGCTTCAAATCGATACCCTGCGGATCGCTCTTCAACTCCACTTGCGATCCCAGCTGCCCTGGCACTTGCTTCATACCGGGAATCGAAGCCCGCCCCATGCTGTCGTCACTCACCGAAACTTGCCCCGAATCGTGGGTGAGGCCGCGTATAACATCCTGCACGTTTGCCTTAGGCGGCGCCATGGCTGTTGGCGGGTTGGGCAGAGGTCGAGCGCCTATGCTTTCAAAAGGGCTCTCGACCGGCTTTGGCGGCGGAGGGGCCGGCGCGATAATGCCGCCTGGTGCGCCCGGTGGCGGAACGGCGTTCTGCGCCAAAACTTTGGGGGCTTCGGCCGTGATTTGAGGCTGAACCTTCGGCGGCTGTACCTGCGGCACGGGGGGCGCGGTCTTGGGATTGAAGCGGCGGTGCGCCACCGACGGGCTCTGCTGTTGAACGCCCCTCTGTGCGATCAAGTCCTGCAGATCAAAGCGTTCCGTGATCTTGTTCTTGTTCTTTTCTTTTTGCGTCAGCTCTTTGGGGAAGTACAGCGGCGTCCGGTTGACGATCATCTTCGGCGTCAAACTGTCCGGATGGACGAAGGTTGGAATCCGAATCGCGCCAATGAAGAGTCCAAAATGGACCACCAGCGAAACCGTAAAGGCCAGCCGGATGTGCCGCGGATATTCCGGATCCTGCCATTCCTTCAGCAGATTCAGGTGGACGTCGCTTGGGGTGAGCACGCCCACCGTATCGCCCGTTGAATCGAGAATGGTGGGGACCTGCGATGGGGGTGACGGCTTTGCCATACGGCGAAGAAATTGTAAATGAATCCTAAGTCCGCTGAAAACGGACAAACTTCAAAAAAACTGACGCCCCTCGCGTCTGAGAAGTTGCTCGTTCCGACTGCCCAGCACATTGCGAACACACGGAATTAGGCACGTTGCAGCGTTTTGGCAACTAAACCGGCGTGTTCTCGTATTTTACCAAGGATGGCCTCCGATACGCGCAAGGCGTTAGTGGCCTGAAACGCGTCCACCCGCGGCCGGCTCCGGTCTCGTACGCACGCGATAAAGGATTCCAGTTCCAGTTGCAATGGCTCGCCCCGTTCCACAGGTAATGCCTTGAAGCCAATCTGCGGCAATGCTCCGGCCCCTCCGGCATCCGCTGCCGCATCGACAGAAAAAGACAGCGCATCTTGGCGCTGGTAATCCAACGAGATGTATTGTCCGGGCTGGAACAGCCGTAGCTTACGGACTTTTTCGGTCGACACGCGGCTGGCCGTCAGGTTCGCGATACATCCGCTGGGAAAGGCCAGCCGCACGTTGGCGATGTCCACCCGGCGCGACAAAACCGAAATCCCGGCCGCTCGAATCTCGTCCGGCTCTTCTTTGGTAAGAGCCAGAACAATGTCCAGGTCATGAATCATCAGGTCGAGCACCACATCGATATCCAGGCTGCGCGGGCTGAAAACGCTCAGCCGGTGAACCTCGAAAAAGAGCGGAATGGTCGCCGCCCGTTCCAGCGCGATCACCGCCGGATTGAAGCGCTCCAGATGCCCAATCTGCAGAATGCGTCCCGATCGCTCGGCAAGTTCGGCAAGCGCCTGACCTTCGGCGGAAGTCTGCGCGATGGGCTTCTCCACCAATACATCGATGCCCGCCTCAAGCAGCCCGCGTGCAATCTCGGCGTGAGTGCTGGTTGGTGTAGCAACCACCGCGGCATCAACCTCCCCATAGAGCGCATCGACACTTGGAAAGATCGGACAGCTATGCTCCGCCGCGAGTGCCGCCGCCCGCTCCGGGTTGGCGTCACAAATACCGGCCAGGTCGACTCCTGCCATGTGCCGGAGCACCCGAACATGATTTCGCCCAAAAGCTCCCGTGCCAATCACCGTGGCGCGAATTGGTTTCATTCCTTCTCTTCCTGCGGCCTGTAGCCCGCAATCGTGATGCCGGCCTCGTTCGCCTTTCGAATCATCTCGTCCTTGTCGAGCAGCAGGGTCCGGCCCGCGTCGACGGCCAAGGCGGTCGTCCCGGTTTCTCGCATCGTTTCAATCGTGGACAGGCCCGCCACCGGTACATCAAACAGCAGATGCGCACGCCCCCGCGACACCTTCACCAGTCGCAGCGGCTTTCCGTTGGTCAGCGTCGCCGCCCGCCGCAGCATGGCGTCCGTACCTTCCATTGCCTCCACCGCCACGCAAGCCTTTTCGCTGATGGCCACGCTCTGGCCGACATCTACTGAGGCCAGTACTTGCGCTACCTGCCTGCCGTATCGGATATCTTTCTCTTCTTCTTTATCGGGCTTGCGCTTGGTCAGGACGCCTTCATCCGCCAACAGCGATTTCAAAAGCCGCGTGGAATCCACCAGGTCGATCCCTTCGTCTTTGAGCACCCGCTGCACTCCGCCAATCAGGGTGCTGGTGTTCTTTTCTTTGAGTGACGTCAGCAGCTTGAGCAACCGCCAGTCGGGCTTAAGCGAGGAGAAGATGCTGACGTGCTTCACCTGCCCGGTCATCATCACTTCCCGGATGTTTTCTTCTTTTAGGATGTCGATGAGTTTCCCTAACTGCCCGATATTGATCCAGTGAATAGCGCTGGCAATGCGCCCGACCTCCGGCGACGCTTCGCCTTCGATGGCAATCACCACCACCTCGTGCCCCAGGCCGCGAGCCGTTTCAAGCGCCAGCAGCGGGAAGCGCCCGTTCCCCGCAATGAGCCCGTAACGCTGTTTGCTTTCCTCGGCCACTTTCATCTCTCCAACAACCCGTTGTACGTCGTGGCACAGCCTTCAGGCAGTGATCCGCCGCTTGGTCTCCCTACCTACTTCACGAACCCCTGCTTCGATTGCCGGATAAACTCCAGCACCTCGACCACCTCCGGTGTCTGCAAAATCTCAGCTTGGATTCGCTCCACTGCCTGCGTGGTATTCAGCCCGGCCCTCGTCAGAATGCGGAATGCGTTCTGCAACTGCTCAATCGCTTCAGTGCTAAAACCGCTTCGCTCCAGCCCCACCCGATTCGCGCCATAAACCTTAATCTCCCTCGTTGTGGCGATTGTCGAGAACGGCAGCACATCCTGGTTCAGAACGGTGTAGCTGCCCACCATCGCATGCCGCCCGATCCGGCAGAACTGGTGGATACCGCAATGCCCGCCGATGTTCGCGTACTCGTCAACTTGCACGTGCCCGGCGAACGTCACGCTGTTGGCAATGATGGTGTGATTGCTGATCAGCACGTCGTGCGCCACGTGTACGTAAGCCATCACCAGGTTCCCGTTGCCGATGGCGGTCACCATGCCGCCGCCTTCCGTTCCCCGATGAATCGTCACGAATTCGCGGATCGAGTTGTGGTCGCCAATGCGCACTTCCGAAGGCTCGCCCCGATACTTCTTGTCTTGAGGCGCCACGCCGCACGAAACGTAAGGGAAGAAGGTGTTGCCTTCGCCGACGCTCAGTTTCCCTTCCAGGTAAACGTGAGCCATCAAGCGCGTCCGCGCCCCAATGCGAACACCGGGCCCCACGATGCAGTAAGGACCTACCTCGGCGTCGGGAGAAATCTCGGCTGAAGCATCAACAATGGCGCTGGGGTGAATGGCCATCCGTTCGGGCAAACACTAAGCCAGCTGCGGCTCAGGTTCTTCGATTGACTTTTTTTCGGGAACAATCTTGTCCTGGAGCTTGCACATGATGATCGCTTCGGCCACCACCTTGCCGTCCACCGTGGCGACGCCCCGCATCTTGGCCACCGACGCTTTCGCTCGGGTTACGGTCATCTCGATGCGTAGCTGATCGCCCGGCACCACCGGGCGGCGAAACTTGGCTTCTTCCACGGAGGCCAGCAGCACCAGCTTGCTGTGCCGGTCGGGAATGGACTTCAAGACCAGTACTCCCGCCACCTGTGCCATCGCTTCCACGATCAACACCCCCGGCATCACCGGGAAGTCCGGGAAGTGCCCGGTGAAGAAGGGCTCGTTCACCGTGACGTTCTTGATCCCGACAATGCTATCCGTCGTTATCTCGATGATGCGGTCCACCAGCAGCATCGGAAACCGGTGCGGCAAGATGTCTCGAATTTCCTGCACATCCATGATTGCCATCGCAGACCCGCTATTATAACAGCCGATGCACCCTCTTCGCCGCTATGCCACTGACAAACAAGAAGAAATCATCAAGCTTCTGAAGGAATTCGTGGAGTGCGAGTCGCCCAGCGATTCTCCGCGAGCGGTGACCCGTTTTGTCGAGTTGCTGGCCGATCGCAGCAGACACATCGCCCGGGCCAGACTCATCCGCAACCAATCGCGCGGCCATCATTTGCGGCTCGAATTCAAGTTGCCGGGGCGCAGGAAAGCCGGCCAGATTCTTGGCTTGGGCCATTCCGATACCGTGTGGCCGCTCGGCACGCTGAGCCAGATGCCATTCCGCCACGCAGCCGGCCGTCTCTGGGGACCCGGCGTGTACGACATGAAGGCGGGCCTCGCCTTCTTTCTGTTCGCGGCCCAGGCCCTCCGTGATCTCGACATTCCTGTCGCCCGCAAGGTCGCTCTGCTGATCGTCTCCGACGAAGAAGTTGGCAGTGAAACCTCCCGCCCGGTCACGGAGGCCGAGGCCCTTCGCAGTAACGCTGTTTTAGTGTTGGAGCCTGGAACCGGATTGACCGGAAAACTGAAAACCGCGCGAAAGGGCGTTGGCGATTATCGAATCAGCGTTGAAGGAAAAGCTTCCCACGCGGGTGTCGATTTTCAAAACGGCGCCAGCGCTATTCTTGAACTCGCCCGGCAGATCGATCGGGTCGCTGCTTTTACCAGCCTCCGGCGCGGCGTCACGGTGAACCCGGGCGTTATCTCCGGTGGCACTCGCACCAAT
Organism: Bryobacteraceae bacterium; assembly: GCA_049579625.1. Taxonomy (GTDB): domain Bacteria; phylum Acidobacteriota; class Terriglobia; order Bryobacterales; family Bryobacteraceae; genus CAJCIT01. The sequence continues at coordinate 21,101 of JBAUOG010001011.1, read as the reverse complement.
GTTATCGCTGCCGAAGCGCATGTGGATGTTGACATCCGTGTAGTGAAGCAAAAAGACGCGGCTCCACTCGACCGGAAGTTCCACGCCCTTAGGCCGTTCGACAAGCGCTGTAAGTTGTCCGTCACCGGCGGCCTCAACCGCCCGCCCATGGAGCGCACGCCGGAAATCGCCGCATTGTTTCGCCGCGCCCGGCAGCTGGCAAAAACGCTGGGTGTGGACCTCGAGGAATCCTCCACCGGCGGCGGTTCCGACGGCAACTTCACCGCCGGTCTCGGCATTCCGACGTTGGATGGCCTGGGCGGTGTCGGCGAAGGCGCACACGCCCTGAATGAGAGCATCCTCGTGGACCGCATCGCCGATCGCACCGCGCTGCTCGCCTGCCTGCTGCAGGCCCTCTGAAAAGCCCGCGGGACGTGGCACGGCCTTCAGGCCGTGGTTCGCAGGAGGGATGGGTGGCTTGGCAAGCAAACCAACCAGGCGCCTAGCTGCGCCGCGTTTCCATGCCGCCCTGCATTCTACCGACGATATCGATCAGCGCGTTTAGCTTCTCGTCGAATTCGCTCATGGCCTCGGTGTGTTTCTGCCACGCCGCCTCTTGACTGGCATGCCTCACCGGGCGTAAATCCCACGCCGCGAACCCCCTGCCACCCTTCCTCTGCGTGAGACAATACGATTTGCGCATCGTTCGCGACGGCATCTACTACGCATGTGGCGTGACCCTGGTGGGCTTGGTTCTTTCGAACTTTGTGGCGCCCTGGCTGGGCATCCCGTTCTATGTGTTGGCGGCCTTTTGCGTGTATTTCTTCCGCGATCCCGAACGGGTTGCGCCCGCCGGAGACGTCATGGTGGCGCCCGCTGACGGCAAAGTGGTTTCCATCCGTGAGCTCAGCCCCGACCGCACCCGCATCAGTATCTTCCTGAATATCTTCAACGTGCATGTAAATCGATCTCCCGTAGCTGGTTCCATCCTCGACATCGAATACAGTCGCGGCAAGTTCCGGGTGGCGAGCCTCGAAGATGCCTCTGCCGAAAACGAGAAGAACACGTTTACGGTGGAAAGCGCCGGTTCCCGCATCGTCTTCAGCCAGATAGCCGGCCTGATTGCCCGCCGCATCGTCTGTTATAAGAAACCAGGCGACCGCGTGGAGATCGGCGAGCGCATCGGCCTCATTAAGTTTGGCTCCCGCATGGATGTCTTCTTCGGGCCCGAATGGGCTCTGTCGGTAAAGAGTGGGCAAAAGGTCAGCGCCGGTGTGACGGTTCTTGCCCAGCGTAAAATCGCCGGAGTGCAACCGTGAACGGACTCAATCTGAAGGAGCGGCTTGTCGATCCACGATCACCGGACCACCGGCCGCGTCGTGCCGCCTACGTGTTGCCGACGCTCTTCACCAGCGGCAATATCTTCCTCGGCTTCGTCGCCATCCTTCAATCTTTCGAAGGAGCGTTGCAGGCAAACGGCGGCGACTTTGGCCACAACGAGCACTTCGCGGTGGCCGCCAAGGCCATTGGCTTCGCTGTTTTCTTCGACGGCCTCGATGGTCGCATCGCCCGCATGACTAACACCGTCAGCGACTTTGGGCGCGAGATGGATTCGCTCGCTGATGTCATCACCTTCGGCATAGCGCCCGCCATTCTGGCCTTCGTCTGGGGTGTGTTGTTCGTCATTCCCCCCGTCAATGGAACGCTTCTCAGTCACCTGGTGCGCGCCGGCTACTTCATCGCATTCCTCTATTTGATCTGCGGCTCGGCCCGGCTGGCGCGATTTAACGTGCAGACTAATCCTAAGCCGAAGAACCCGGGCCGTCCCGACCGCAAGTACTTTGTCGGCATGCCCATCCCCGCCGCAGCGGGTTTCGTTGCCGCCATCGTGTTCTTCCTTGACTCTGCGCCGCTTCGCGACTTCTACGCTTCCATCGTCTGGCTCGCCGGAGTCGCCGTGATCTCGTTGCTCATGGTCAGCACCTGGCGCTACCCCAGTTTCAAGCAGATCAGCGTCGCCAAGCCGCGCTCGCCCTTGACCTTCATCCTGGTTTGTTGTTTTATCTTCCTGATCTGGAATTGGGCGCAAGAAGTGCTTCTCATGATGGCTGTCACATACGCATCGTCAGGCGTGTTGATTCGCATCGGAGGCATCATTCGCAAACGCTTCCGTCGGGATTCCGCGCCACCCCAACCGGAGCCGCAAATTGGCTAAGAAGCCGGCCCTGAAGTTCGGGAAACTCGGTTTAGTCGGGGGAGAAACCTTGCTGGGCCACGAACTCACCGAGGTCTTCAAGCGCTCCAGCGAGAAGTCCGAAATCGTCATTCAGCGATATGCCGCCAGCGGTGAAGGGAACTTTGCCGAAGAAGATGGCGAGGCTGTCTATCGCGAGCCACTGGACCAAGGGGCGCTCGAGACGCAACAAGCCGTGCTCCTGGCCGGCAACGCTGAAGGGGCCGAACGTGCCTATCAGTTGATTAAGCTGCGGCGCAACCAGCATCTTCCGTCGCCAGTGCTCATCGATTGTACCGGCGTTCTCGATTCCAAGCCGGAAGCCCGCATCTGTGCTCCCCTGTTGGACGAGGTCTCCCTGAGCGACGCCTGGGTGCTCGTCCTGGCGCAGCCCGCCGCGACATCCCTCGCGCTGGTGCTGTCGCAACTGGCTTCCCATCTCACGGTCAAGCGGGCTGTTACCGACATCTTCGAGCCAGCCAGCGAGCGCGGCCGCCGCGGCATCAATGAACTGCAACAGCAGACCCTGGGTCTGCTTTCCTTCAAGACGCTGGAAAAAGCCGTTTTCGACGCGCAGCTGAGTTTCAATCTGCTGCCTGCCTACGGCGAAGAAGCGCCTCAGCAACTAGAGACTATCGAACATCGGATCGAAACTCACTTGGCGACGCTGCTGGGCCGTGCGGCCTCCAAAGCGGTCTTGCCGATGCCCTCCATTCGCCTGATTCAAGTGCCCGTGTTTCATGGCTACAGCATGTCGGTCTGGGTCGAGTTCGCCGAGGATGTCAGTGTCGCACAGGTTCGCGCCGCGCTTGTCTCCGCGCAAATTGAGATACGGGCCGCGGGAGAGGAAATGCCCACCAATGTGGAGATTGCCGCCCAAAGCGGCATCCAGGCGGGCGACATTCGCGTGGATCGCAACAACCCGCGGGCAGTCTGGCTTTGGCTCGTCGTTGACAACCTGCGCTGGGTAGCCGACTCCGCCGAAGAGTTACTGCTTGCTCTGGAGGCAACTCAATGAAGGGGACCGTTACTACCCCCAACCGAGCCGCGATAGCAACGCAGAGGTTGCCCGGAATCCCGGAGCCTCTCCGGTTCCGGTCAAGCCGGGTTAACCGGCGGGCGTTCGGCATCGGCTTGTGCATGGCCGCGTATGCCGTATTGGCTGGTTGCGGATACCACGTCGGCGGGCAGGCCGACTTGATTCCCAAGTCCGTTAAGTCGATCTGTATCCCGCCCTTCAAGAACCGCACCAAGCAATACCGGATGGTCGATACGCTGCCCAACGCCATCGGCCGTGAGTTCAAGGCGAGGACCAAGTTTGTCATTGTGAACGATCCTCAGGATGCCGATGCGATTCTCGCTGGCGAGGTCACGAACGTTCTGGTTGTGCCGTCGATTTACGACCCGACCACAGGCACTGCCTCGGCGGCGTTCATGATCGCGTACATGAACATCACTCTTTCTGAACGTGTCAGCAAGAAGGTGTTGTACACCAAGGTGGGGCTCGAGTGCCGCGACAATTATGAGATTGCCGCCACTGCGTCCAAGTATTTCGATGAGAGCGATTTCGCGGTAAATCGATTGAGCAAGAAGATTGCGTCCCAAGTCGTCGACGCCGTCGTTGAGGCGTTTTGACTCCCGAGCAATTCCTCGCCCGTATCGAGAAGCGGCCGCCGACTCCGGTCTACCTCTTCGTCGGACCCGAACCGTACATGCGCCGGATGTGCCGCGAGGCTCTGGTGGCGAGAGTGTTGCCGGCTGATATGCGCGCTGACGGCTTCACTCAAGTCGATCTGAGCGAGACCTCGTTAAGCGCTGTGCTCGATAATGCGCGGTCCCTCTCGCTGTTCGCGAGAGAGCGAGTGCTGTGGGTATCGAGCGCCGAAACCGCCTTGCCGCGCAGGCTGTCGAGCGCTGGTTCCGACGAAGACGAGGAAGGCGCCGGCAAGAGTCCGGTGGCCCAGTTGGCGGCTTATCTGAAATCCCCCACCGAAGGAACGGTGCTGGTGTTCGATTCCGGCCGCTATGACTTCACCGGCGACGACAAGGCCAAGTTGGAACGGGTCGTCAAGTTCTACGAGGCGATTCCCGAGGTTGTGGAGCTGCGACCTTTCACTCCGGAGTCGGTGCGGACTCTGGCGCAGGAACTGGCTCAGCAATACAAGCTAAAACTGGGCATGGCCGAACTGGCCTTGCTGCTAGATGCGGTGGGCGGCGACGCCAGCCGTCTTATCGCTGAGATGGAGAAGCTCTTTCTGTATGTGGGGCCTGATCGCAAGGTGACGTCCGAAGACATCCGAGACCTGGTACCCAATGCCTCGCAGACCACCATCTTCGAGCTGGTCAATGCGTTGGGCAGGCGCGACCGGGCGGGTGCGCTGAAGTCGCTTGATCTGCTGGTTCGCGATGGGGAGTATCTGCCTCTGGCGCTGACCTTCCTCGGCACCCAGTTCCGTTTGGCGTTGGCGGCGCGTGAGGCGGGGATACGTAACTCACAGCAAGCGGTGGCGCACTTCACCCGGCAAGGGGTGAGGATGTGGCGCGATCGGGCCGAGCAATTGATGAGAACGGCGGATGCCTTCACGTCCGGGCAGCTGCAGCGGGCACTGCAGGTCATCTATCAGGCGGATAAAGGCTTGAGGGACACCCGACCGGACGACCGGGTGGTGATGGAATCGCTCGTACTGTCTCTAACGAAAACGACTTGATCGTTACTTCGCCGCAGCGGGAGCGGCCAGCGAGCGCAACCGCAGTGTGAGGCGGCTCTTGTAACGGGCGGCGGTGTTCTTCTTGATGATGCCCCACTTTGCCGAACGGTCCACCACCGAGAACGTGGCCGGAATCAGTTTCGTGGCGCCCTGCGCGTCTTTTTGCTCCAGCAACCGGCGCATCGCGCGAATCTGATGGCGCAAACGTGACTTCCGCATGCGGTTGACCGCGGTCCGACGTTCCGTGATGCGGACGCGCTTCAACGATGAAACAGTATTTGCCATGAAACTTCTAACCTAGATCCTTTTTTGAGATGCAATACAGGATAACCGAGCCGGGTATCCCGTTTGACCACACGTGTCCGTGCGGGAGGCAAAGCTCTCCCGTAAGGATACCAAAAAACCCGCCCAATGTCTCGCTTTTCAGAACCCGGGGCAAGAGCTGAAAGGGCGGCCTTTGAGCCCGATCCGGTTTTTTGCGAAACAAAACCGTCCCCATCGCACCGCTTACAATGGTCTAGTTTGCGACTTCTCCTACTATTCGTGACAGGAGCTTCGGCGATGTATTCGAACGCGCTGGATGTGGCGACGGCGGACCGGCTGGCCAACCTGGCGCTGGCTTGCGTGCATCGGGAGTACCCATCGAAGATCGGGCATGTTCTGAACTCCGATAAAGACGTACTCCCACCGCGTGAATTGACGCCGGCTTTCTATGGGTGTTACGACTGGCATTCGTCGGTTCACGGGCACTGGATGTTGGCCCGTTTGGCGCGTGTTTACCCTGACGCTCCGCTGGCGACGAAGGCCAAGCAAGCGCTGCGCCAGAGTTTGACTCCGGAGAATCTGCAAGCTGAAGCAAAGTACGTGAGCGGTGAAGGCCGGGCATCGTTCGAGAGGCCTTATGGCTTGGCGTGGCTGCTGCAGTTATCGACGGAATTGCAGGAATGGAACGACCCTGACGCCCGGCAATGGGCTGCCGCCCTTAAACCCTTGGATGTCGCCGCGGTCGCCCGCCTTGAGGAGTGGCTGAAAAAGCTGACCTTTCCGGTGCGTAGCGGCGAACACTCGAACACGGCCTTTGGGCTGGGACTTGCCTTGGATTATGCCCGTCAAACGCAGGATGGTCAGTTGACGTCGCTGATCGAAACCAAGGCCCGGCAATTCTATGGCAGGGACCGCGCATGCCCATTTGCTTACGAACCATCGGGTGAGGATTTTCTTTCGCCCTGTCTGGCGGAGGCGGATGTGATGCGGCGGGTTCTGACCCGCGCCGAGTTTGGCAAATGGCTGGACGAATTCATTCCCGGATTAGCGGGAGCGCCCAGCGACTGGCTCCGCCCCGCTGTGGTCGCCGACCCAACCGACGGCAAACTGGCTCATCTGGACGGGCTCAACCTGAGCCGCGCCTGGATGTTGAATGGAATCGTGTCCGCGCTACCGCAGAGCGATCCGCGCGTGAAGCTGTTGCGAGCCACGGCCGACGAACATTCCCGAGACGGCCTGAAGTCCGTGACCGGCGAACACTATGAAGGCGGTCACTGGTTGGGCAGTTTCGCGGTGTATCTGTTAACGGCCAGTGGGATTCAGGCCTCAGAGGCAAGCGGCGTCCCACACTGAACCTTCAGCCGCCAATTGAGTACATAGGCCTCCGCGGCGCTTCGAAAGCCGACTGCCCAATCTGGTGGCCGGGCCATTTCTTCCAGATGGTTGTTCTGAATAGGAATTCGAGTTCGTCGTCGGAGCCGGACTGGAGGGCACGGCGGATATCGGTTTCCTCGCGGGCGAACAAACAATTGCGGAGTTTGCCGTCTGAGGTTAGACGCAATCGATTACAGTTCTGGCAAAACGGTCGGCTGACCGATGCGATGAACCCGACTCGTGAGCCATCCGCAAACTCGTACTCCGTAGCGGGCGCGCGTGGATCCGGGTCGTCGATCGGCCGCAATGGGCCGAATTCAGTTTCGAGAATGTCAATCATCTCATCCGCGGTCAGCACCTGGGCGCCGTCCCAAAGGTTCTGACCATCCAGCGGCATGAACTCGATGAATCGGATCTCAACGCCACACTGGCGCGCAAAACGAACCAGCGGAACCAGATCTGGCTCCGAGAGGTTCTTCACTGCTACCGCGTTCAACTTGAAATCGAACCCTTGGGCGGTTGCGGCCTCAATACCGGCCAGAACCCGCCTCAATTCGTCTCGCCGGGAAATACGGCGAAAGCGTTCCCGATCGAGTGAATCCAGATGGATATTCAGGCGACGCAGGCCAGCTTGGCGAAGCTCTTTTGCTTGTCGCGCCAACAGTACCCCGTTGGTTGTTAACGCCAAGTCGTTGAGCGGTAGGGCCGCGAGCTGGCTGATGAGTTCAGCTAGGCGAGGCCGAAGCAGCGGTTCCCCGCCGGTCAAGCGGATCTTGCTGATTCCAAGCCCTACACCGATTTTGGCGGCGCGAACCAGTTGAGAGAAGCCCATGAGCTGCGAATTCGGAGCAAACTCGCCGCCCTCCTCCGGCATGCAATAGAAACAGCGGATGTTGCATCGGTCCGTCACGCTGATCCGCAGATCGGAATGAACGCGCCCATGCCGATCGAGAAGCGGGCCCGTTTCGGGCATCTTCAGAGCCGAGGGGCGTTCGGTCGCAAGTTGAACGAGTTGGGTCAAGGACTTTACAGTCGCCGTCACTCGCCGGCGCAGACCTCTATGTGATAGATACTAGCAACCGGCCAAACGATTCTATGAGCCCAAAATGCATTCAAAATTCAAAAAACTTTTCACAACCGAAACATTTTGTATTGAGGTGAGTCACAATACCTATAGGGGCAGGCTACCTCCGAGTCTGCTCCGCTATGGGAGCCCGCCGAACGAGAGACGGCGGCGCTCCCTTTATCTTTGGAATTCCACGCCCAGAAATCAGGCAGTCCGATAACACTCAGGACGGCAAATACTGTTTCAGCGGCTCGAAGAATGCCTGGACAAACGATGTAGCCGTCTGGACGGCCGCCGCAGTGTCCCCGTTATTCACGGCTACCACGACACGTACTAAGGCTGTGTCAGTCCTGTTGAAGCGAACTGCGTCGAGTACGGTGTAAACCTTCGCCGAATACTCGCTGGCGACCACCCGACTTCGCGATTGATACCAGTAGAGGACCACGCTCTGGTTTGAGCCTCGAGCCACGATGTAGCGGTTCACGAGAATTGGTTGCCGCTCACCACTGATAGTCACGGCGACGGTCCCTGACGCCGACGAGACCCAGCCGCTCCCAGGGAGGCAGTTCTTCGGCGAATGGGGCGCCTTCCCATTCCGTTGCGTCCGGAAATAGGCGATGAACAGGTCTGCGAAACTGCCGGCGCTGTTCTCGTAGACCCGCGAAAGAATGTCGTCGGCATTCAGGACGTCCAACGTTTCCTTGTCAAGTTGAACGTCCTGGATCGCCCTCCATCCGTTATTCGGCATTGCGAAGTTCGTCAAGGGCTTGGGCCGGGGCGAGAATTCTGTTCGCGAGAAGCCATAAAACAAACCCACCTGGCACAGCAGCGCAACGGTGAGGATGGTGGCTGTCTTTGACTTCAAGAATCCGTCCATGGTTTACCCTTCTGAGGAAGCCCTTCCGTCTCAAACGATCGGCGAGCGCGGCTGCAAGCTGGCTGCGCCTCGCTTTCGGGTGGCGAGGTTGATCAGTTTATGGAACGAGATCAGGGCCACCAAAGCAATAACGAAGACGATGTAGCCTTCCACCTCATGATACGCCCCTTGAGCGAGCTTGGTATTCACCTCCGAAAACACTCCTGTGAGGGCGACTCGAATCGCGTTCGCTCCGATGGCGATCGGGATCGTGGAAAGGAACAGGACCCAGCGAACCCACGTTCGGTTATCTCGGAAGTATGCGTAGACAAGCGAAAGGAACGACAACGAAAGAAGCGATCGGATCCCGCTGCAGGCCTCTGCGACGTTCAAAACCTGGCTGGGCAATTCAAGCAGGTTGCCCGTGCGAATGACGGGTATGCCGACCGCGGTAAGCATCCATTCGGCCAGGATTGTAGCGAGTTCCTGAAGCCGCAGCGTCAGTTGCGCATAGATTATGGCTGGGATCGGAATCATAAATAGCAGCAGAGAAAGAGGAAAAGCCAGTATTTTGAACCAGCGCTTACCGCCGAGGTACACCACCATTCCCGTTAGCGAGATCACAAAGGCCAAACGTTGTGTGAACAACTCGGCGCCCAAGGTGGCCAACACAGATTGCACGGCGCCACAAGCCATAATCAGTAGGCCCCAACCGCTCGACTTTCGGGGCTCCGCCAGCAATTGAGCCCGTCTCTGCCAGACCACGTAACCGGCCACAGCCGGAACGAAGAACCCGTGCCCCATGTTGTCGTCGCTGGCCCAGATTTTGACTAATTGGAATAACATCGGGGCGTAGCAGGCAATTAGGAGTGCGCCAAACCAGACGATCGGCAGCCAGAGCACGCGCGGGGGTTGAGCCCACGGCTGTTGGGGGGCCTCAGCCGGGCGAACGATGGGACTGCTGATCATTGAAGGTCTTGACTCTCAGTTAACCACAAAAGACTGCTCACATTTCCCAAAGCCGCTACCAAACTGCTCGGGGAATGTCTTGCATTCGAAAAACCGAACCGGCCGGCGTTGAACGTGAACTGCGAACGCCGATTACTGCATTAGTTAGTCGATACGAGCAATCACTCCTCCAAACTCATGTGTTTCCGGAACAACGCAGCTCAAGCCGCTTACTTCTCCAGGTAGAAATTCCCAACAAACAGTGTGTCGATCCCCGAGGAATAGAAACTACGGACGGCGTCACGAGGGGTGCAAACTAAGGGATCGCCGAACAGATTAAAGCTGGTGTTATATAGCACCGGCAAGCCGGTGGCTTTGCCGGCTGCCAGGAGCAATGCATGGTAGCGTGGGTTCTCTACCTTATCCACCGTGTGTACGCGCACATAGCCGTCGCCAAGCAGGGCCGCTGCAAAGGTCTTTCTGTGCTGTTCGCGCACCCTGCCGACGGTGGCTAGAAAGCGTGAGTTTGGCCCGATCTCGAAGTACTGGGTGGCCAGTTCTGCCGGAACCGACGCGGCAAACTTTCTGAAGCTCTCCCTGCGCTTGATGTAGACATTCAGGTTTTCGGTTGAATACGGATTCAATGGCGAGGCCAGAATACTTCGGTTGCCCAGGGCCCGTGGACCGAACTCCATGCGGCCGTTCATCCAAGCCACAATCTTGTCGTCGCTCAGGGCGTCAATCGCCGTATCGATGAGTTCGCCGTCGGTCAGCAGGTAGCGGAACTTCAACTTGCAGTTCTCCACCACTTGCTTGATCTCTTCAGGTTTGAACTGTGGGCCGAGGCACAGCGATCGAAGCGGTACACGCTCCTCACGGCGATAGAAATGGTGCCACGCTTCGAGAGCCGCGCCCAGAGCGGTCCCCGCATTCCCCGCCGCCGGCTGGACAAAGACATGATTGTATTTCTGTTCGAGTGATGCCACCAGCAGCGCGTTCAGGCCCAACCCACCCGCTAAGCAAACCCTCTCTGCCTCGCCGATCATGCCGGCAACGGACTCGTTAATGGCCAGTTGCAACCCGGCTGCGATCTCTGCTTTTCGCCGCGGCGGAATGGGCTGCCCCGCTTCCAGGTCTAATCGCTGATAGAAGCGCTCACTGAACCCGCCTTCGGAGATTCGTTCGGCGTCCAAGAAGGACCGATCCACCTGGGGCCACGCAGAGCCTCCACGATGCAGCAGTTCGTGGAACACCGGAGCTGTCACGGCCTCGGCCGTGGTGGCCAGCCACTGCACCTTGTGTTCGTCGCCGCGAGCTTCAAAGCCCAGTAGGTCGGTCACGCGGTTAAAGATCACGCCCAGGGAATCCGGGAAGTACAACTCCCGGACAGGAGTCAGCTGATTCTCCTTGGCATGGAAGAGCATGCCAGAACGGAAATCACCCGCGCGGTCGAGGCTTAGAACGGTTGCATCGCTGAACCCCGACACGTAGTACGCCGAGGCTGCATGCGCCAAGTGGTGCTCCACCACCACAATCTCACTGCGTGGGAAGCGTGCCAGAAGCTCCAAGTGCGCGGCGCTCTCCGTTCCCCGTGCAAAAGGCCGGGCAATCGCCACACAGTCGATTTGGTCCGGTGTAATCCCGGCTACCTGTATGGCCGTTTGGTATGCCTCGTCGGGAAACTCATCCGGACGGTCGTGCCGCGAAACCTTGCTTTGTTCCACGGCGGAGGCAAATTCGCCGTTCTTCAATACGCAGCAGGCAGGATCGCTCAGCAGGCCGCCCAAGCCAAGTATGATTTCTGACACGCTTATACTTTCCGCAACCGTTCAATGACCCGATCGCGTCCGAGGCACGCAAACACGGCAAAAGCACTAGGCCCAACCGATTGCCCCGTCAGCGCTGCGCGGCTGGCATTGATCAAGACCCCCGCCTTGACACCCTTTTCCTCCGCGAGCTTGCGCAGTTCGGCCTCGACCGAGGCTTCCGAAAACTCCGGATTCGCCGCAATTCGTCCCGCGAGCTCGTGCAAGAGTTGACGCGCGCCGGGCAGATCGAGCTTCTCTAGCGCGTTCTTTTCGATTCCGAAATCATCGGCAAAGTAAGCCCGCCCCTTCGTCGCGAAGTCGAACAGCGTGGAAAAACGAGACCGGATCACGTCGACGACCCGCGTGAATTGTCTCTCGTCCGCAGGAGGATTGAAGCCGTGAGCCACAAGGGCGCTTCTGACGTGTGGCAGCAGCTCTTCGACAGGCATGGTCCGCAGATGCTGCGCATTCAGCCAAAGCGCCTTGGGGTCAATGGGATCTTCATCGCTGAAATTGACCACAGCGTTGCTACGGTTTACGCCATCGAAGGAGAACGCCGCCGTCAACTCGCGAATCGTCATTTGTTCACGGTTGTCTTTGGGCGACCATCCCAACAAGCACAGAAAATTGATATATCCGATCGGTAGAAACCCGTGGTCCCGGTATGTCGTTACGCTCACCACGGGGCCGTGCCTGCGTTTTGACAGCTTTGCTCCATCCGGCGCGGTCAACAGCGGCAAGTGCGCGAACAGCGGAAGCGGGGCGCGCGCGCCCTCGAAGATCAACAGGTGCTTGAAGGTGTTCGACAGGTGATCCTGCCCGCGCACGATGTGGCTGATGTTCATATCAATGTCGTCGGCACAGGATGCCAGGTGATACGTGGGCATGCCGTTGCTGCGCAGCAGGGCAAAGTCCTCCATATCGGCGGTCAACTTGCTTTGTTCGCCGTAGACCAAATCGCGGAACCGGATCTCGCGCGGTATTTCGCGCGGCACGCGGTAGCGGATCACGAACGGCTCGCCGCCCGCCGCCCGGCGGTCACTTTCTGAGGTGCTCAGAGCGCGCATCTCCGGATTGCAGAGCCACGGGCCGTCCGCGTGACCTCGGTCTTCCAGATTCGCCTCGGCCGGAGTGAAGTCGCGGTAGGCGGCGCCTTCGGCCAGCAGCCGGTAGGCCAACTGGCGGTGCAACTCCAGTCGCTCGGATTGGCGGTAGAACTCGTCCCAATTCAACCCCAGCCAGTTCAGGCCGTCGCTAATGGAATCGAGAGAAGCCTGGGTATTACGATCGGCGTCGGTGTCGTCGATCCGGAGTATCATTACGCCCTGATAATGCCGGACGAATAACCAGTTGAATATGAACGTCCGAGCGCTGCCAATATGCAAATAGCCGGTCGGCGACGGGGCAAAACGAGCTCTAACCATGAAGTCTCAGTGTACAAAGGATGGTGAACGGGCCTTGGCGGGGGCACAAATGGATCACTGCGACATCGTGGTGGCCGGTGAATCGATTCGACTTTCAACACTTGGCGGACGAGAGTTCATTTTGTCGCCGGATGTGGTCTTCTTGGCCTTTTTCGTTTTCTTGGTGGCTGTGGTGCTATCCATTTTGTCGTTCATCTTGCTATAGTCGGCAAACGCAGCAGACGAAAGAGCGAGGGCGGAAAGCAGGGTGAGGGTGGTTAGTTTCTGCATATCTCTTCTCCTGTAGTTGATTTGTTCTTCGAAGCCGTGACCGTCAGGAAGCGGGTTTTTTCAGTAACGGCTGAAGGCCTGTTCCAAATTGCGATACATTCTGCTGAACAAGCCGTTTGATGTGTTGTGCCAATTCTCCGACCCGGCTCCCGGCGCGGAGGGTGGGCGCGCCGTTACGCTGGCGAAGTATGTGCCGGTGCCGGACATCTACCCAGCTGGGCGGCTCGACCGCGATAGCGAAGGTCTGCTCCTGCTGACAGATGACGGGCCGCTGCAGCACCGGCTGACCGATCCGCGTTGGGGGCATCCGCGGACATACTGGGTGCAGGTCGAGGGGCTGGTTACGGAACAGGCCCTGAAAATGCTGACCGGCGGGGTCGAGATTCAGGATTACCGGACCCTCCCGGCGAAGGCGCGGGTGCTGGGCGAACCGGACATTCCCCCTCGTGACCCGCCCATTCGCTTTCGAAAGAGTATTCCCACGTCCTGGCTGGAATTGACGCTGACAGAGGGGCGAAACCGGCAGGTGCGGAGGATGACGGCGAGCGTGGGTTTTCCGACGTTGCGGTTGATCCGATTTGCCCTCGGGCCGTTGAATCTGAAGGGACTTGAGCCCGGCCAATGGCGTAACCTTACGACTGCGGAAACCGCCTCAATCACAAGGCCAGTAAAACTACGGCCCGGTTCAGGCCGAAGCCGGTAGGGATCTAGGCGACAATGGGGGAAGACCCTCTGGTCTGAAGACCGTCTAAGAGTAGTTAACTGCGGGCTGTTTCACCACCCACAGAGTTGGGCGCACGGGGAGGGGCCGTGGCTCATGTCCCACGTCGGTCGCCTCTCGGGAATCAGGAATCCATCTTCGTGCCACATTATCGTCTTTTCCAGATTTTGGCTCTCGCCGCGGTGACCTTGCTGTTATGCGGCTGTAACCGGTCGGACGCCGTACATGCCCAAGCAAGGATGGGGATGCCTGCCGTAGCCGTCCGAGTGGTCCCGGTGGTCACCAAAGACATTCCGCTGGACATTTCCAGCATCGGCAATGTCGAGGCCATTGCCACGGTGGATGTTAAGTCACGCATCGCGGGGCAGGTGGCGCGGGTATGCTTCGAGGAAGGCCAGGACGTTACAGCGGGGCAACTGCTGTTTGAGATCGACCGCGAGCCTTGGCTACGGCAGGTTGCCGAACTGGAGGCGAACATCGCGCGCGATGCGGCGCAGGAGAAGCAGGCGCTGGCTAACGTTACGAAGGACGAAGCGCAACTGAAATCGGACCAGGCCAAGGCCGACCGTGGCTTGAAACTGGCGAAGGAAGGAATCTTCTCCAAGGAACAGACGGAGACGCTGGTCTCGACGGCCGATTCCACGACCGCGAGCCTGGAGGCCGACCGCGCGGCGGTGGAGAGCGCTCGGGCGGCGAAGCGTGCCGACGAAGCCAAGCTGGCTGAAACCAAACTGCAACTCGACTACACCAAGATTCTGGCGCCGATGTCAGGCCGCGCTGGCGCGATCGCCGTGAAGCAGGGCAATCTGGTCAAGGACAACGACACCACGCTAGTGACGATTTTGCAGACCTCGCCCATCTATGTCTCGTTCTCGGTACCCGAGCAGTTGTTGCCGGAGGTGCGAAAGTACGATGCGCGCCAACCGCTGGTAGTGCAGGCGGTTATCGCTGATAATAGCTCGGTGCAGGGCAAACTGCAGTTCATTGACAGCGCCGTGGATACGACGACGGGAACCATCAAGCTGAAGGCCGCGTTTGACAATCAAGACCGGAAGCTCTGGCCCGGCCAATTTGTGAACGTTCGGGCGCGGCTGAGCATGGAAGAGGGCCGGGTGGTGGTGCCGGCGCGCACGGTGCAAAGCGGGCCGCAGGGAAAGTATGTCTGGGTGGTGAACAGTGACGAAACGGTAGCGATGCGGCCGGTGCAGGTGTTGCGGAATTACACCGTGAGCGGCGTGCCCGACCAGGCGGTGATCGGGAGCGGACTAAAGCCGGGAGAGACAGTGATCTCTGAGGGACAACTGCTTCTGATGCCCGGCGCCAAGGTGCGTGTGCTGAAGAACCAGACGCCAGCCGCAACCGCTTCGGTTGAAGGCGATCAGGAGCCAGCGAGCGGCGAAGCCGTGACGGGAAGCTAGGGAGCAACGGATGAGCATCACAGACTTTTTTATTCGCCGCAAGGTCACCACCACGCTGTTGATGACTGCGATTCTGGTCTTTGGTGTTCTCGCTTATTCGACGCTGCCGGTGAGCGACCTGCCGACGGTGGAGTATCCGACCATTCAGGTGCAGGCATCGCTGCCCGGCGCCAATCCGGACACGATGGCTTCGTCGGTAGCGACGCCACTGGAGAAGGAGTTCTCGACCATTGAAGGAATCGACAGCATGTCGTCGTCGAGCGGGATTGGCACAACCAGCATCACACTTCAGTTCGATTTGAGCCGGAGCATCGACGCGGCAGCGCAGGACGTGCAGGCGGCCATCTCGCGTGCGGGTGGGAACCTGCCGACCGACATGCCGGCGCCGCCCTCCTATTCGAAGGTGAATCCAGCCGCGCAGCCCATCCTGTACATGAGCTGCAAGTCGAAGACCATGACGCCGGCGCAACTGGATGAGTATGCAGAGAACCTCATTGCCCGCCGGCTTTCGATGGTGAGCGGTGTGGCGCGCATCCAGGTCTACGGCTCAAAAAAATACGCGGTGCGCATCCAGGCGGATCCCGACAAGCTGGCTTCGCGGCAGGTGGATCTGGAAGCAGTGCGGACGGCCGTGACCTCTGGCAGCATCAATTTGCCGGCCGGATCTCTATACGGGCAGACCAAAGCGTACACCGTGCAGTCGAACAGCCAGTTGAACACGGCCTCGCAATTTGCGCCGTTGATTGTCGCCTATCGCAACGGGAATCCGGTGCGCCTGGATGAGCTAGGCCGGGTGATTGACAGCGTTACAACCACGCGGTCGACCTTCTGGATCAACGGAGACCAGTCGATGATTCTGGCGGTGCAGAAACAGCCCGGGACGAACACCATCTCGGTGGTGGAAGGCATCAAGGCTGTGCTGCCATCCCTCCGGCAATCGATTCCCGCCGGAATCGAAATAGGGATTGAGTTTGACGCCTCGCAGAACATTCGAAACTCCATTTCGGACGTGAAGTTCACACTGTTGTTGACGATTTCCCTGGTAGTGCTGGTGATCTTCGTTTTCCTGCGTAATGTGTCGGCCACGCTGATTCCCAGCCTCGCGGTACCACTCTCGTTATTGGGAACCTTCGGCGCAATGAAGCTGCTGGGCTTCACAATCGACACGCTCTCGATGATGGCGATGACCCTTTCCGTGGGCTTTGTTGTGGACGATGCGATCGTGATGCTCGAGAACATCGTGCGCCACATGGAAATGGGCAAGCCTCGTTTACAGGCCGCTTATGAAGGAGCGCGCGAGGTTGGATTCACGATTATTTCGATGACCACGTCGCTGGTGGCCGTGTTCATTCCGGTGCTGTTTCTGGAAGGAATCATTGGAAGGCTACTGCGGGAATTCTCGATCACGATCGCGGTGTCGATCCTGATTTCCGGCATTATTTCACTAACGCTGACGCCGATGTTATGCAGTATCTGGCTGCGGCCCACCTGGCGCGACGTAACCAAATCCATTCGCGAGCACCGGCAAGATGGCGTGAGGCTTGCGGCACAGCCAGAAGGCTCACCGCACGGTCGGTTCTTTGAATGGGGCGAGCGTTTCTTCGATTGGCTGAACGATTCCTACCGGCGAACGTTGGATGTGGTTTTGAGACATCGCCGCGCCACGCTGGCGGCCAGCCTGGTGCTGACTGTGGCAACCGTGGTGCTGTTCGTATATATGCCGAAGGGCTTTATGCCCACGGTAGATACCGGCATGGTGTTTGGCGGCAGTGAGGCTGCGCAGGATACCTCTTATGATGAGATGGTCCGGCTGCAAAAACAGGTAGTTGACATTGTCAAGGAAAACCCCTGGGTTGAAGCGTACGGCGTTGGGACAGGTAGTTTTGCCGCCCAAAACGCAGGCTTCATGTTTATGCACCTGAAGGATGGAAAGCGGCCTACGGCGAATCAGATTATCGCGCAGCTGCAACAGAAGTTCGCGAATATTCCCGGGCTCATGGTTTTCCTTCGAGTGCCGCCGCTCATCACACTGGGCCAGAACGAAGGACGAAGCCAATATTCGGTTTCGCTGGAAGACGCAGAAGTTGCGAATCTGATCAAGTGGGCGCCGGTGCTGGAGCAGAAGCTTCGAACGCTGCCCGACCTCACCGACGTTTATAGCGATCTGCGTTTGGCTAGCCCGCGGTTGGACGTGGTGATTGATCGGGACCGTGCGCTAGCGCTTGGCGTTGCACCGGATGCGATCGCTAATACGCTGTACAGCGCTTATGGCGACCGGCGAATTGCGACGATCACTGCGGCGACCAATGAATATGACGTGATCCTGGAGGTGTTGCCGGAGGATCAACGGGATCCGGCGGCCCTCTCGAAGCTCTACATTAAGAACTCGGCGAACAAGCTGATTCCGCTGGCCGCGGTCACGCAGATAAAGCAGAGCGTGGCGCCGCTGAGCGTGAATCACATCGGGCAGCTTCCGGCGGTGAACTTCCAGTTCAACTTGAAGCCGGGCGTGGCATTGAGCCAAGCCACCAAGCAAATTGACGAAGCGGCGCGCGAGATTGGCTTGCCGGACACGATGACTTTCATGTATCAAGGCACGACGCAGGCGTTCCAGAATTCATTGCGGGGATTAGCCATCTTGCTGGTGATTGCGGTGGTGGTGATCTACCTGGTGCTGGGGATTCTGTACGAAAGCTTCATCCATCCGATCACGATTTTGTCGGGTCTTCCGGCCGCCGGCATGGGAGCTCTTCTAACACTGCTCATCTTCGGGCACGACTTAAACCTCTACTCGTTTGTCGGGATTATCCTGCTAATCGGCATCGTCAAGAAGAATGCGATTATGATGATCGATTTCGCCATCGAGGCTCAGCGCAAGGGCAACCTCACGCCAGAGCAGGCAATTTATGAAGGATGCCTAAAGCGTTTCCGGCCGATCATGATGACGACGATGGCGGCGCTGCTGGGCACGCTGCCTATCGCAATCGGCGCCGGTGCGGGCGGAGAAGCCCGGCGCCCACTGGGCCTCGCCGTGGTCGGCGGACTGGTAGTTTCGCAGGTACTCACCCTCTACATCACTCCGGTAATCTATCTATATCTGGAGCGATTCCAGAGGAAGGTCAGCGGCTCCAAGAAGACCGGCAACCAGACCGAGGTGCTGGGGCTTTATCCGGAATCTGAACCTGTCGGCCAGCGACAGTAGCCAGGCTGGATTGAGCTGCCGAGGCGAAACGAAAGGCGCAGTTATATTGCGGCGATATCTGCTCCTGCTGATTGCGATGGTGTTGGTCAGTTTGCCTGCCACGCCGTACTCGGTTCTTTCACACGAAGCGCTGGTGGATGCGCTGTGGGATGTTTCCATCAGGCCCGCGCTTCTGGCTCGTTTTCCCAAGGCGACGCCTGACGACCTGAAGGCTGCGCATGCCTACGCGTATGGCGGGTCGATAATCCAGGATCTGGGCTATTATCCGCATGGCAACAAGTTCTTCAGCGACCTGACTCATTACGTGCGAAGCGGCGACTTTGTCAGCGCGCTGGTGCTGAATTCGCAAGATTTGAATCAATACGCCTTCGCATTGGGGGCGCTTTCACACTACGTCTCGGACAACGACGGGCACCGGCTGGCGACCAATCTTTCGGTTCCAAAGCTCTATCCCAAGTTGAAGCAGAAATACGGCGACGTGGTGACATACGAAGATGATCCGGCGGCGCATCTGAAGACGGAATTCGGCTTTGACGTGATCGAAGTGGCGAGGGGGAATTTTGCTCCTGCAGCGTACCACGACTTCATTGGATTTTCAGTCGCGAAGGAGTTGCTCGCCCAGGCGTTTCAGGACACATATGGTTTGAACATCAATGAGGTTCTCCCGGATTTTGACCGCACCGTCAACTCGTTCCGCTCGGCGGTGAGCGGAACGATACCCAAAGCGACTCGGATTGCGTGGGCGCAACGCCACGACGAGATCCAGCAGAGTGAGCCGGGCGTGACCCGACGGAAATTCCTGTACAACATGAAGCGGTCCAGTTACGAGAAGGAGTGGGGGAAGTCGTATGACAGGCCCAGCGCGGGAGACCGATTCCTTGCCTTTCTGCTTCGCTTGATTCCAAAGATTGGACCGTTGAGAGCGCTTGCGTTTACGATGCCGACGCCTGAAGTGGAGAAGATGTTCATGGCCAGCTTCAATTCCTGCGTCGATCAATACAGGTCGTCGCTGATCCGGGTCGAACAAGACAAGCACCTGCCCAACGAGAACATCGATGTGGGGACGTTGACGAAGCTGGGTGAGTATCATCTGGCGGATGCCACATACGATCAACTGCTGGACCGCCTGGCGAAGAAGCAATTTGCCGGAATGTCGCCGGAGCTCGGGAAAGCGATGCTGGCCTATTACGCGAGCCCCGCGAGTCCGCACAGCACAGATCCGAAGCCCGGTGCGGACAAAGCTGAGGCCCAGATACAGCAACTGAAGACGTACATGAAAACGGCAAGCGCAGCCAGCTCGCAGTGAGGGCCTTCGTGAGCCGCCGGCCAGCTTATGGCGCAGGTTCCAGACCTTTAACCAGACGGTTCGGCGAAGCAAGGGAATGCCATGCAGGACATTACGCCGGGGTGAATACCCCCCGAGATCGCCGTCCGCGGAAGACGCCCAATCTCCTCTTTGGAGGCGGAGGGAATTCCGGGTGATTCAAAATGGTGAGGAAGATGAAACGAAACCCTCTGCCATCCTGGTCGCATTAGTATTCGTTGTTCTCGCACAGGGATTTTACGCCAGTTATCTCAATACACGCTACTACCAGAAGTTCGGCCCCTTCTTCGATTCGATGGCCTACACAAACGTGATGGCCGAGATCCTCACCACAGCCAAAGAGGAAGGAATTGGCGCTGGAGTTGCAGCCTCGTTCCACAGCGGTACCGTATCTCTGCCGTGGCTGTCGGTGTCGTTGCTGAGTCCGGTGCTTGGATACTCCCGACTCGTAGGCGTCTGGATGCAGGAATTCTGGCTGGCGGTCCTCGCGATCTCGGTGTTTTTCTACCTGCACCGCTCGCCGGCCGATTTCTTCTGAGGAAGCAGGAACGCCCGGTTCTCCTACGGCGGATCGCGTTGTATTGGGGTGTCCCTTTTGCCTTGGCGGTTGCGGCGCTGAGCGTGAACTGGCAGTTCATCCATTATTACTACTTTGTCTGGAGGGCCGACCCGAACGCGAACTTGCCGCTCAGCCAGAGTCTGCGGCACTTGCACTTGGCGTGGGATAGTCTCGGGGCAGGGCTCGCCGCGGCCGCGACCCTAATGCTTTGCCTCCAGCTCGCGGCCCACTGGAAACCGCGGCATCCGCTCGATTTGCTGGGAAGCGTCGATTGGCAACTGCTGTACCTGGGATTCGCTCCAGCGCCGATGCTCGCCGCAAAAGGAGCGGGCCTGAACTTCCTGGCGTCAATGCCGTGCGTCTTCGGATGGCTGATCATCGCAATTGCCCCAGTCCGGGGCCGGCTCAGGTTCCATAGGCTCTCGGCCATCGGTCCATTCAATTTCATCAATACGAAGATGCGTGGGCTCAAAGCAAAGCTGCTTGCCTCCGGGCTTTGGCAAACGGTAGGAGAGCCCCTGGTCGCGTCCGAGTATGAGACGGTGATCCTCTCCGCGCGAAGGTAGCGGCTGTCGGGAGCGGCCGGCCGCTCGCCTCCAGGATGATTCCATCACCTCCGCTGCGGAAAAGCCGGACCCAGCCACGAGGGCCATTCCCCCAATACCCCCCCGAACATGGCGTTCTCGGCCGCCGGCTGCTTGGGTTCGGTCCGAGAGGTTTGCCGGGGAGATCTGGAACCGCGCGTGTGGGTCGAAGACTCCTAGGTTGACGATTATCGGCTTCGAACGGATTGTCGAACAGGTGGAAGGCAAGTTCGTACGAAGGGAAATAGTGGTACCGGTCTCGCAACCGGATCTCTTCCTTCGATAAGAATTCGTCAAGCCCGGCTCTGAGGACCGCCTTCGATGCCTGGTTTGCAGTCACGGCGGACTGGTCTCGGGAGGTCG
>JBAUOG010001010.1:0-10440 GCA_049579625.1 Bryobacteraceae bacterium | reverse complement strand
TTCGTCTGTCTCGGAACAGTCCTTATTTGTCAAAGATCTATTCGACTATTTTGAAACTAAGCCTTCAATTGCATCCAAGCCAAATGCACTCCCCATGCCGCTCCCCATCCGGGCTGGCTTCGAGTTCCAAAACGTCTCTTTCGCCTACCAGGGATCTGACCGGAACGTTCTCAACGAAGTCAGCTTTCAGAACAAGGACGCGTCACGCACTCGGCGCAACCAGATGCTGGGCCGCCGCTTCGACGAAGGCGTCGATTTCTCTACTGGACAGTGGCAGAAGATCGCCCTTGGAAGGGCCTACATGCGGGACGCGCACATTCTTGGGCTCGACGAGCCGACTGCGAGTCTGGATGCCCGGGCGGAGTTTGAGGTCTTTACCAACGCTTCGCCGAACTGACAACCGGCAAGATGGCCGTCCTGATTTCCCACAGGTTTTCCACAGTCCGCATGGCCGACCGGATCTTCGTTTTGGAAGGCGGTCGCATCGCCGAAGAGGGCTCGCACCGTAGTCGCGTCTCCGACAGTTCCCACACGGCAACAAGTGCTCGATCACCTCGTGCACGCCATCAATGTCTGCGGAGCGGATCACGTGGGCATTTACCGATGAACGGGTTCTGGTATGCGAAGACCTTCTTCAGGTCGGGATAGTACACAATCAGGCTGCTCTGGCCGTCAACGGGCCGAACGTCAACCTGCGAGCTGCCGTTTGATTGGGCATTAACGGCAGTCGTCGAGCCGTTCCAGCTTCCTACTGTGAATGCGGCTAGCGCTAGCGCGATCGCGGCCAACGACGTGTTGATCTTGGGCATTGTGATTCTCCTTTCGAACTCGTCGAAGATTGCATTGTAGCGAGGTGAGGAGGCTCGCAAAAGTCCACTTGCTTGCTCCGAGGCGGAGAGCAACCGCGCGACTAGGCAAGCGGAGACTTTCGGAGCCGCTTGTGCCCGGTCTCGATGGTGAGGTCGGCCTGCGAACCCCAATTCGCACTTATTCCTCATACCACGCAACCACCCATCCTCCTCGCTCGTCGGAGTATTTCGGGGCCAATCCGCTAGAATTGTCCCGTCTGGAGTGTTGATGCGAAATTCCCAAAAGATTGGCCCGGCAGTATTGGCGGGTGCGTTGTTTGCCGGTGTCTACATCCTCAAGGCGTCGACGCCACTCAGCTGGATCGGTTCCCTCACCGGCGTCACCTTGCTGCTGATCCTTTTCTCCTTCGACGAGGAAGGGAAGAGGTCCGTTCTGCAGAGTATGGCGTTTAGCTTTTTGTGCGGCCTCGGTTTGATGTTAGCCGCCGGGGGCGTGGTGAATGTCATCCGGGGAAACGGAGACGCGAAGTTCGATCCTCTCTCTGATGGCGTCTTGGGCCTGATCTGGGGAGGCGCAACGGCACTCTTCCTGATGCTGGATCGCATTCGGATGTCGAACCGTTTGGAGGAATCCGAGTCGGATTCCCCCAGAATGGCCGTGAAAGCCCAGAGCACGATATCGGGGTACACCTCGTTGGGCTCCGTCTCGCCGGCGAGTGCACCGGCCCAAGCCTATTACCCGCCTCAACTCGTTGCTCAGCAACCAGCCCCACAGCCGCAGTATCAGCCTCAACCCGTACCGCAAGTCCAACCGGCGCCACAGCCGCCAGCCCCTCCGCCACCTCCGCCGCAAGCCCCACCGGAGCCGCAGTACGCTCCACCACCTCCGCCCCCGCAGTATGCGCCGCCTCCACCACAGCCTGTCGCAATGCCGCAATACGCCCCGCCGCCGCAGTATGCCCCTCCTCCACCGGCACCCTCCTGGGCCGCGGCCCCGCCCCCTCAGCCCAAGGGCAAAGAGGCCATGATCTACGTCGGCATGGTGGACCAGGGTCTCAACGTGCTGCGCTCCGTCCGGGCGCTCGAAGTGGGAAAGAACTACTTCCAGATTGTGGAAGAGAGGCCCGCGAATGAAGCTTGGCAGTTCACAACCGGCCAGGTCGTGAAGTGCGAGAAGAAGAATCTCTCCACCGGCAAGGGCTGGGTGGCAGTCGAAGAAGCGCCTCGGAAGTAACGTCCTACCGCGCGTTGCGCCAGATTCTTGATCGTTTCACCTGGTCGGATCAACTTCACGGTTGTCCGCCCATTCAATGTGTCAACGTCGATCTGACCGACTTTGACGCCCCGGAACTTTGCGGGGAAACTGTCCGCCGTCGTCCCAATCAAAACTAGCAGAGGCTCAATGTGCCTCGCTGTTCTAACTAGAACGGTTTCCCAAAAGGTTTTGCTTATGAATAATCACGCAACGCTTACAACGCTCCTATTTGGAGCCCTGATCTCGATGCCAGTCGCGATGACTGCGCAGATCGGCTCGCCGCAAGGCCCCGGCAGCATGCCACAACAGAACAGGCCTTCGCCCAACATCACGGACCCCAATCAGATGGGCGAACCAAACGCCATGACCCAATCCAAAGTCGACGACAAGACTTTCGTAAAAGACGCCGCGGTGGGCGGACTCACGGAAATCCAGCTAGGCAAACTAGCGCAAGAAAAGGCCTCAAGCGACGCGGTAAAGCAATTCGGCCAGCGCATGGTGGATGACCACACCAAGGCGAACGATCAGCTAAAACGCATCGCATCGGAAGCCAACATGACCGTTCCGGACTCGATCGATTCCAAGCATCAGGCCCGCATCGATAAGCTTTCGAAACTGAGTGGCGCCCAGTTTGACCAGGCTTTCATCAAAGATCAACTAAAGGACCACGAAGAAGATGTGCGGAAGTTCCAGGATGAGGCTCAGAACGGCTCGAACGCTCAGGTAAAGAGCTTTGCGTCCTCGACCCTTCCTACGCTTGAAGAGCACCTCAACATGGCCAAAGATCTGAAGAAATCGAAGGGATCGTCGATGAGCAGCAGCACAGCTTCGAGCAACGGCAACTCAGCCCGATAACTTCGTAACGCTTCGCTCCTCAGCTCATCGGGGACACCCCGGCCTGATGTCAGGCTCACTTCCAGCGTCTCAAAGCGCCGGCGGAGCGCCAGCTCGACGTGTGCGCTGTAGGCGTGTCCCCAAACGCGACATCCCTCTTCAACCGGGCTTCCTAACGCCTTCCAACCAAGTGTTTTCAGAGCAACCGCGCGGTTAACCGACCGGCGCGCCGAAAACCCGAGTTCCGCCGATCGCGATTGGCGCGTGTTCAAACTGCGTTTGCTACGATTCATTCTGCACGGGTGCCGGGTCAAGTTCGGCCACCCGTGCGATGCGAAACGTAGTGTTCTTCACTCGACATGCGCCGACAACGCGGGGTCCTGCTGGTTGCTGCCGGGCTCATCCTTAGAGACGGGAATGTTCTCGTTGGGCAGCGCCGCAAGAGCGATCGCCACGCGATGAAGTGGGAATTCCCGGGTGGGAAAGTGGAGCAGGGCGAAACGCCGCAGCAAGCGCTGGTGCGAGAACTGCGGGAAGAACTGGCGATTGAGGCCAGCGCGGGGCATGAGATCGCACGCTATAGCCACAGCTACCCTAGCGGGACCACGGTTCAGCTGCTGTTTTACGCCGTGACGGAGTTTACGGGCACGCCGGACTGCCGGGCATTTGAGCAGATCTCCTGGCAGGCACTCTCCGCGTTGCCCACGCTGGACTTCCTGGATGGCGACATTGACTTTGTGCGGCGGCTCGCGAGCGGCGAATTCAACCACCTGTTTTAGTCGAAGTCGAAGGCTCGTTTGGGCGGCGCTTCGGTCTTGTCTTCCTTAGCCTGCTTGAGCAATTCCTCGAACTTCTTCTCCATCACCTTGCCGCTGGCCTGATGCGACGCGAAGCTTTTCTCGAATACCTCATTGCGGCGCGCGGCCTCACCCTTCAGATTGCGCGCGGCCTCGGCGAGGTCGTCGATAATCGGCTTCTTCACCGGTTGCTGGTGGTGAATGACGCGGCGGGTTTCGGGATCGATGTGAAGCGTGCTCTGGCAGCAGGGACAGGAGACTTCAATCAGTTCGGCCATACCGGGATATTATCGCAGCCGTTGGGAGGAGAAGCCGAAAGGTCCTCATCCCAATCAGCCTTCGTCGCGAAGCACCGCCACGGGATCCACTCCCGCCGCGCGGCTCGCGGGGATCAAGGCCGCCAGTATGCCGACCAGAGTCATGAGAACGCAGGCAATCGCGAGTGCTACCGGGTCCAGGGCGGACACCTCGAATAAGAGACTCTTCAGGACCCTCGTCAGCGCAAAGGCTGCCACCAGTCCGACTGCAAGCCCCACCAGGAGCATCGATAAGGCGCTGCGTAAAGTGTGCGATACGACGTCGCCCGGCCGCGCGCCCAGGGCCATGCGGATGCCGAACTCGCGGCGATGCTCAGTTACCGCGTGCGCCAGAACACCGTAAAGCCCCAGTGCGGCCAACAGTGCGGCAACACCGGCGAAGGCTCCCACCACCCACGTGGGCTGCTTCGCCCAAAGCATGCTCCTCTCCTTGACCTGTTCCATGGTCATGACGTCGCCCAGGGGCAGGTGCGGATCGATTTGCCGCACGGCTTCTCGAATGCCGGACATGGCCGCCGCCGGGTCGGTCAAGGTGCGAATCACCAGTTTGACGTCCTGCCGCGGAGCTTGCGCCAAAGGTAGATAAGCCACCAACTCGGGCGGTGCGTGCAATCCGGCCGTACGCTCGCTGCGAATCACCCCTACGATCTGCAGGTTCACGAGGGACTCCGGGACTGGGCCGTAGCCAGGCACATCGATGCCGACGGTTCGCCCGACGGGACTCGCGATTCCGAATGTCTTCGACAATTGCCGCGCTACCTCCTGATTGATGACCACAACCGGCTGAGCGCCGGCCCGATCGCGAGTTTCGATTCCGCGCCCGGTCTCTATGGGAATCTGCAGCGTACCGAAATACCCCGGATCGACAAGCTTCAGACGAACCAGGAAAAATTCCTTTACTCCCGGCAAGCTCATATATTCCCCCCATTGCACGCCTTGAAGCGGCAAGCCCTGCGAGACGGATGCCTGCTCGACTCCCGGCATTGCTTGCAGACGTTGGACCACGGCTTCATAGAATCTAACGGCGCTGGCCGGAGTCGGGTATGCCGGGGTCGGAAGATCGGCCGACATCGTAATTACATGGTCAATTCGTACTCCCATGTCGACTTGCTGAAGCTTCGCCAGGCTCTTGAACAGGAGCGCTGCGCCGCAGATTAGCACGACGGATGCCGCAACTTCACCGATGACGATCGTCCGTCGCACCGCTGCGCTCGAACCCGACGATCCGCGCGCCGCCTGATTCAATGCGTTCGACAGCTTGCAAAAGGAAGTCCGCAGGGAAGGAAGTAGACCCGTGAGTATCAAGACCGCCATCACGGCGGCCGCGGCGAACCCGAACACGCTCAGATCCATGCGCAGATCGGCTGTAAACGGTAGTGACGCTGTCACCAATGGTGCCGCGGCACGAAGCAGGATGGCGCCCAAGACAACGCCGGCCACGCCGCCGAGAAGACACAAGACCAGGCTCTCCGTAACCAGCTGGGCAATCAAACGGCCGCGGCCGGCTCCGAGCGAGGCTCTGACCGCCATCTCCTTCCGCCGGGTCGCCCCTTTGGCCAGCACCAGGTTCGCCACATTCGCGCAGGCGATGAGCAACACCAGCAAAACCGCTCCAAACGCCAGGTAGATGGAGCGGCGCAGCGTATCGCCCACCAGCAGCTGCGCGAACGGATCCACCGCGAAGCCCCAGTCCTTTTGGTAAATCACGTCGTTCAGGCTGGCTCGTAATGCGGCCATCCGGGCGCGCGCTTGCTCCAGGCTCACTCCGGCGCGCAGACGTCCAACGGGTTCCAACCAATGCTGGCCTCGATTCAGTTGCTCCGCTGCGAATATCAGCGGCTTATAGAACACGGCGTCGTCGCGATCAAAACTGCCTGGCGGTAGAACCCCGATGATCCGGTGCTTCTCACCGTCGAGCACCAAATCGCGACTCAGAACGTTAGGGTCGCCTGCGAATTGCGTTTGCCAGAATGCGTGGCTCAGTACCACAACCGGCGCCGCACCCGGCTGATCTTCCCCGGGTGCGAAGGGGCGCCCGATTTGAGCCTTCACGCCGAACACCTGAAAGTAATCGGCCGACACGAGCTTGCCTGAAACGCGAATGGGATATCCGTCAGTCGCCAAGGCCGCTTTGGTAGAGGCCTCCACGGACAACGCCTCGAAGATATCGCTTTGCCGCTTCCAGTCCAAAAAGGTCAGTGTGGTGGTGCCATTGCGCTGGTTCGGCGGCGCTTCCCAGACCCTTACCATTCGCTCTGGCTCTGGGAACGGGAGCGGCCTCAACAGGACCGCATCAACGATACTGAACATGGCCGAGTTGGCGCCAATGCCGAGAGCCAGCAATCCTATGGTAACGGCGGCGAACGCGGGATCCCGCACCAGGGAAGCCATCCCGTATCGTACGTCTCTCCACAAGTTCTCCACCCACAAGACACTCCGTTGATCGCGATGATCTTCCTTCATCTGTTCGATCCCGCCGAAGCCACGGAGGGCCTGACGGCGAGCCTCTTCAGGTGATAGCCCGGCGGCGATAGCATCGCGCTCGGCCATCTCCAGGTGGGCAAGTATTTCACCCTCCAGTTCTCCATCGAGACGCCGCTTGCGAACCAGCGCCAGCAGACGACCCGCCGCCAATCGAAGCTTCACGCCTCCGCCTCCAGAAACCGGGCCACCAGCGCAGTCGCCCTCTCCCAGTTCGCAACCGCGACACCGAGTTGCTTTGCTCCAGCCCTGGTCAGCGAATAAAACTTGACCTTGCGTCTTGTCTCAGAGATTCCCCATTGCGTGCGAATCCAGCCTTGCTCTTCCAGGCGTATGAGGGCTGGATAAATCGACCCCTGGTTCAATCGTAGAAAGTTCTCCGCGACCTGCTCAATTCTCCTGGCGATACGGTAGCCGTGCATCGGCCCCATCGTGTCGAGTGTTTTAAGGATCAGCAGATCCAGGGTTCCGTACGGGATCTCCGTTTTTTGTTCAGACATGTTGCCTGCCAACAGCTATATACTACATCTGCCTACCGGTAGGCCGTCAACACCTCCCGGAAAACGTCCCAGCGAAATCCCCTAGTGAACCGCCAACCTTAGGAGCCCACGTTAGGGACGCCAGACAACTAACGCGCTCCGGGCGGAACCGCCGAGGCGCGGCTTTTAGGGGATGCCTTGATTGACCTTGCTTCGCGAATTGTAAGAGGTTTTCGTCGATATTGGCTGGGTAAAGGCCCTGTCAGGAAGCGCGCTTCATGTTGGCGATGGTTTGGTGGTGGATCTGAGCCTCGGCGTGACGCTCCAGTTCCTCAATTGAAAATTCGAAGCCAAATCCGGACAGGTCCACGGGCTTGTTCTCCTTTTTCGCGGCCAGGTAGAACTGCGTCGCGAGAGCCAATTCCGTTTCGAACTCGGCCAGGCGCTTGCGCTGCATGGCTTTGAGCTCTTCTTCCTCCTGGTTGGCGCGGCGGGCCAAGCGCTGCTCCTGAATCATCAAGTTCGCAAAGTCTTTCCGGTAGCTGGTCATGATTTCGCCCACGATGAGCAGGCAGCGCTGGTCTTCCGGCTCGTCTTCAAACATCTCTTTGAACTCGGCAAAACCGCGAGCGTACAGCGCGGCTTCGAGCCCCGGTATGCTGCCGAGGCGCCAGCGGCAGTCGGCGATGGATTGAACCAGCTCGGTTTCTCGATCGCTCTCGGGATTGAAGCGTTCGGCGTAAGCCAGCAAAGGGTGTTCGTAGAGTTCGGCGTCACCCTTGGTCAGGATCATGGTGCGGCCGGTGAGGCCGGTTTTGAGGGCATTGCGGGACGACTTGGCCTTTCCTTCGGGCGTCTTGGGACCCGAGGAGAGCTGGGCGTTAGTTTGATTCGCTGCAACTTGTGCTTGCGATGACATTGGATTCCGTTTTCCTTTCGATTGAGGTTCGGACGGGTCGAAATGCTGCGCCGCCCACGGACATGAGGCCATGTAGCATGAGCGGCGGTTTGGGCGAAACGGCCCGGTTTCCGGTCAGTGGCTGGGAGCCACAAATAGAAAAGGGCCGAACGCGGGTTAGCGCGACGGCCCTTCGGCGAAACTCTTCTTACAACACCATTATCTCAGACGTCAGAGCAGATTCCGGACGGCGGAGTTTGGAAGTTATTGAAAAGAAGACGAAAATAAATCTGCTAGATCTGTGACCGCTGTTTGTTCTAATACTAATGCATTAGCACCTAAATTAACAGGAGAAACAGGTCTGTCCCTATTTTCACTCACGGTCGGCTATTTGACCCTGAGTCCGCTCCCTGACGGTCACGGCTCCGAAAGCGCCAGGTTTTGCTGCACTGCAACGGGGCGGGTCGACGCCGGTAAGTACTATTCACTGGGAATGGACTCCTTACCCAGTACTAAAACGGAACAGATCCGGCCCGAGCCTGCGCCGAAAGCCCACATTTTCCACTGAAAACAGAGTGCTGCACTGCAAAAGACTGTTGACACATCAATTCTTCCCGGATAGTATAAGGCTACTAATTGTTGCGGATGGGTGAGTAGGACTGCGTGGTTGCGTTGGTTGAGCATCGTCTGATGCGCTAGCTAGGCGGCCTCTTAGGATTCCTTCCAAACCCACCGCTAAGTAACTATGGTTCAGCCGGGATTCTCAGATCCGCGGCGCTAAGGGGAAGGTTAGCTAAAAGTTAGTTAGATGTTGAGAAATCCCCACTAGTGACCAAGTCGTCTGTCGCCTGACTGCTCCTGTGACTTGAAAGTGCCGCCCTTAAGAAAGGCAGGCTAATAAGTATTCAATTACCAGGAAGGAGTTAAAGGGGTCCATGTATAGATTCACAACTCCGCGGCTTCCCCAAGTAGGGGAGAAAAAGCCCGCGCGAGGCGTCCTCTTTTTCGCAGGCCTGCTGATCGCAGCCCTGCTCATCTCATATTTCCCAGCGTCCGCCCAAAATGCTACCGGTTCCATTGGTGGCACGGTCACGGACGCTAGCGGCGCTGTAGTTCCAGGCGCCAAGGTCGTTTTAAAGAACGAAGGCAACGGCGTCACCCGCGACGGCGTCACAAATAGCGCCGGATTCTTCAATTTCGTAGCAGTCTATCCCGGCAGCTATACCGTAACCATCACCGCGGCGGGCTTCACAACCTGGGAGGAGAACGGTCTCCCGTTGTCTCAGGGCGCGAATCTAAGCGCCAACGCCGTGTTGAAGATCGGTACCGCGACGACGCAGGTGGAAGTTATTTCGGCTGCGGAAGTCCCGGTTCCCACCGATAACGGCGCAGCCAGCACAACCTTGAACGAGCACATGATTAGCGAAACGGCCATTCAAGGCCGTGACGCAGCCGAGCTGATTAAAATCATGCCCGGCATGGGCATGGCCGGCGGCCTGAATCAAAGCATGTGGAACAGCCTTGTTACCCAGAGCAACAGTGGTCCGATTGGAAACTTTTCCTCGCAGGGCACCCAGCCCTACGGCGCCATGACGATGACGTCCGATGGAGCGAACCTCCTGGATCCAGGCAACCAGGGAACGCAAACTGCCAACATCAATCAGAACCAAATCGCGGAATTCTCGATTCTGACCAACGCCTACGGCGCGGAATTCGCGAAGGGCCCGATGACCTTCCAGGCCATCGGCAAAAGCGGCACCAGCCAGTTCCATGGCGGCGGGTACTTTTATGCCCGCAACGGCGTCTTCAATTCAGAAGACTCTTACCTGAAGGCGAGCGGACTCACGAAGCCGCAGGATTCCTATTACTACCCTGGCGGCGATATCGGCGGCCCTGTGATCATCCCGAAAGTGAACTTCAACAAGAACCACGACAAGCTGTTCTTCTACGCTGCTTACGAATACATGAACCAGCAACCGGCTGGAACGCTGATACAGCGCTTCATTCCCACCCAGGAGATGATGAACGGTAACTTCAGCCCGGCTTACATTGCCACCCTTGGCCCGGGTTTCGCCACCAGCACTTACTCCCAGGATGCCGTGGCGCCCTGCAACCCGGGTGCTCCGTCAAAGTGCACCTTGCCCCCCGGGGGTATAATCCCAGCCACTCAGCTGGACCCGAACTCCCTGGCGCTCTGGAAAACTTTGCCCAAGCCCAACACGGACCCGACGTCCAATGCCACAGGCACAAACTATCAATACCTGAATCAAGAGCCGGTGAATCGCTGGGAACTGCGTCTGCGCGGCGACTACAGCATTACCGAGAAGATGAAAGTGTTCTTCTCCTGGAACCGTCAGGACGAGACCGACATCAATCCGATCAGCGTCTGGTGGGGAACCAATACCTCAGTACCGTACCCCTCAGTCATGCCCGCCAACCAGGTTTCGCAGGTCTACAGCGCGAACGTGACGAACGTCTTCACACCCACGCTGACCAACGAATTCATCTTTGCGGATGCTACCTTTATTAACCCGATTACATTGTCCAATCCCTCAGCGGTGGATCCGACG
>JBAUOG010001009.1:0-6860 GCA_049579625.1 Bryobacteraceae bacterium | reverse complement strand
CCTTGGTGGGGAGCCAGTCGTTGGCGCCAACTTGGCTATAAATACCTAAGCCAAATTGCGGCAAACCACCATTCAAAGGTGCAGTCGGGTTATATCCGCCAATTCCGATCGCTGAGAATTCGTCGGTGCCGGAGTTGGCTTGCACTCGGGCTGTCACCAAACGGCTAAACGCCAACCGCGTTTCGGAAATAAGTGTTGGACTGAAAACGTGTGTGTAGCTCAGGTTGCCGTTGCGACCCAGGTCCTGTTCGCCCACTCCGTTAAAGTTGCCTCCGTCGAGGGCGCCAGCAAACGGCTGGACGCTGGTCTTGTTGGTATTGCTCCAGCTGAGACCACCAAACAGGCTGTCCTTGTCGCTCAGGTGATAATCCATGCGGAGGTCACC
Source organism: Bryobacteraceae bacterium (assembly GCA_049579625.1). GTDB lineage: Bacteria > Acidobacteriota > Terriglobia > Bryobacterales > Bryobacteraceae > CAJCIT01. Next base: position 6,475 of record JBAUOG010001009.1, on the reverse strand, counting down.
CTGCTCGGTGTCGAGGTTGCCGGGCGTGACCGTGTAATAGTCATTCGTGAAATAGGTGCCCGTCTGATAGGGCCGGTTGGTATTGGGGTATAGCGCCATCATCTTGGCGGCCGCAGGATCCCACTGAGATGAGGGGATGATGTTTCCGGCGTAAGGCGTGCGGCTGTAAACGGGCGACGCACCGCCCAGGGCAGTTAGTGTTCCTGGCACACAACCGCTGGTGCAGACCGTGCTCGTCGGGTTATAGATCTGGCCCTGCAAAACGCCAGGAGAAATCTCCTTACCCAGCAATTCGGAGAAATTGCCCTGCCTCATCAGTGGCGTGGGGATGGTGTAGAAACCGCCATAGCCGAGGTTCTGAATGACGCCACCGGCCGTGTCAATTTTCGTTCCCTGGTAATCGCCGAAGATGAACAGCTTGTTCTTGATGATGGGACCGCCGATAGCCGCGCCGAATTGGTTCTGAATGAACTTCGGACGCGGAACACCCGCGAGGTTATTCTCCCAACGATTGGCATCCAAGTCGGTGTTTTGGAGGTATTCGAATAATGTCCCGTGAAGCTGATTCGTGCCCGACTTGATTTGGACGTCAATGACGCCGCCGGCCGCTCGGCCGTACTCGGCGTTGTAGCCGTTAGTATGGACGGACATTTCGCCAATGGCCTCGACGGAGGGCCCAATGACGTAGGAGGTTTGGTTAATGAAGTCGATGACGTTGACGTTGTTGTCGACACCGTTGAGAAGGAAGTTGTTCTCGCCAGTCGAGCGCACCCCGTTGGCGGAGAATCCACCGCCGAGTGAATCGCGGGCTCCGCTCTCTGCAGGCAGAACGCCCGGCGACAGCCGCGCCAGGTAGGCGAAGTTCCGCTGCCCGCCCAGGGGGAGATCTTCCATTTGCGAGGAGTTGAGGTTGACGCCTTGCACTGCCGATTCGGTCTGGAGCAAGGGCGCCGCTGCGGTGACTTCCAGTGTCTGGCTAACATCACCGACCGTAAGGACGATGTTTGCGCCGATGCGGTCACCGGCGGTGACAATCACATTTTTTTGTTCGGCTTTTCTGAATCCGGCTGCTTCCACCGTCAAGGTGTAGGTGCCGGGCTTCAGCAACGGGCGGGTATATTCGCCGTTCGCGCCGGTTATGACATCGTAGGAAACGCCCGTGGCGTCTTCCGTAATGGTTACTTTTGCGTTGGGTACCGCAGCGCCGCTAGGGTCGGTGACGGTTCCAGTAAGAGTTCCGAGGTCGCGCTGAGCCAGGGCTAGGGAACTCAGGAACAGGAACGTGAGGGCTAGAATGAAACAACTACGCAAACGCGGCATAGAACTCCTTCCAAAGTACGGCTGTTGTAAACGCTATCACAAGAAAAGTTAACGTTGCAAGAAATTTTTTTTAGGGGTCATAAATGGATCCTAAGTGATTGGTAAATAGATAGATATGGAAAATGGAAAAGCGCTACGAGCTTCGGAATATTGGTTTCGTACTATTGAAACCTAGTACTGCGGGGTGGCGAGGGGTAGGTTGCGCACACGGCCCCGGCGGAGCCGTCTGACCCGTTGACTCACAGCCGGTGCTACAGAGGGTTTTGGGCGACGTTGGTGAACTTTGGTTCGGGGTGGCGATGAGCTTTGGGCTGAGGATTTGGACGGTGAGTGAATGAGCATTCCAGACATTCGGGGACTTGTGTGGGGAGCTTATCGCGTGGGACTTGTGTGGGGAGCTTATCGCGTGGGACTTGTGTGGGGAGCTTATCGCGTGGGGGACACGCCTGAAGCGCGCAGGCGAGCTGGCGCTTCGCCTACGCTTGAGGACGTTGGGGCCAGATGAGACTTCAGGCCGGGGTGTCCCCGATGAGCTTTTGAGCTGGCGCTTCGCCTACGCTTGAGGACGTTGGGGCCAGATAAGACTTCAGGCCGGGGTGTCCCCGATGAGCTTTTGAGCTGGCGCTTCGCCTGAGCTTGAGGACGTTGGAGCGGACGAGACTCCAGGCCGGGGTGTCCCCAATGAGGTTTTGGGCTGGCGCTGAGACGCGGATCGCTGGGCGTTGCGGCGATGAACTCTCGCGTTGGGTCCAGAGGCTCCGATGAGTTTTTGGGCTTGGGAGACTTACTATAGTGGCAATTGTGCAGAAGATTCAGAAGCAGGCGCCGAGTAACTTTGGCACGGCGTGGGCCGCTTCAAAACCGTGATGAGGAGTGCTGAAGGGAAGAGGCCGAGCCGGCGCGAGTTCCTGGCTGCGGTGAGTGCAGTGCCCGCGCTGGCAGGCCGTTTGGCGCTTTCCCCGGCTGCCGCGGCAACGGCAAAAGCCTCGCCCAGTGATCCAGAGGATGCCGCGGCGACTGCTTACAAAGAGCATCGCCCTCCCTATCTGGCGACGGAGCCATTCATCATTGCGGGGCATGACGAGTTCACAGGTGAACGTGCGGCCATTGAGATTGAGGATAAACTCCGGATGGCGCTGGAGTCCGGCGAGCTGCCCATTGCTGAGGTCGTGCGGGGACTCTCGCCGTGGCCGAAGACGTATCGCCGATTAGCGAGCGATCTGGAAGAGGCGGTCTACGACCCGTCGGATGCCGGCGTCACGGCGGGCTGGAACCGCTGGCGCAGCTCGCTCGGGACAATTCGACGAAGCCGCTTTTATGTACTGCCGGAGAACCGAGTTCGCTTCGAAGTCGCGAGCGAAGACCATAACGGGTTGAGCCATCGCTCAGGGCAATGGAAGCAGCTGTGGGAGGAAGGCAAGATCGTCGAATGGACGCCGGAATGGGAACACATCGCTTTCGCGAGGGAACCTTATTTCCGCGACGTGTCCGCCAGCGCATTCGCTAAGACGCCTTCATTCAAAGAGCAGATGACCCGCGGGATCCCTTATTGGCGGTCGGCGTTGGATCTCGCCACGGGCATCGACATTTATGGCAGCAACGGGATTGCTGTCGGCGACGTGGACGACGACGGGATCGATGAGATCTACGTGTCCCAGCCTGGCGGTTTACCCAACCGCCTCTATAAGCCGGCACCGGACGGAACCATGCTCGACATCACTGACGAATGGGGTGCCGGGATACTGGACGACACGTCGTGCGCCTTGTTCCTGGATCTGCGAAATACCGGGCGGCAGGACCTGGTGGTATTGCGCCCGATGGGGCCGGTGCTCTTGGTCAACGAGGGGAAACGATTTTCTCTCCGGGATGACGCGTTTCGTTTTGCCGGAAAGCCTCCGGGTGGATTTACGGGAATGGCGGCGGCCGACTATGACCGCGACGGGAAATTGGACATTTACATCTGCACTTACGTTTACTTTCAATCGGAAGCGCAGTTCACCTATCCGGCCCCGTACCATGATGCGCAAAACGGCCCGCCCAATTTTCTGTTCCGGAATGGGTTGAAGCCGGATGGAAGCGGCTTCTTTGACGATGTGACGGCCGAGACGGGAATGAGCCACAACAACAACCGGTTCAGTTTCGCGCCGGCCTGGTGCGATTACAACGGCGACGGCTGGCCCGACCTGTACGTAGCCAATGATTTCGGGCGCAAGAACTTGTACCGCAATAAAGGAGGTCACTTTGAAGATGTGGCCGCCGCGGCCGGAGTGGAAGACCTGGGTCCGGGCATGAGCACAAGCTGGTTCGATTACGACGGCGATGGCAAGCCCGATCTGTATGTCGCGAACATGTGGACCGAAATCGGGCAGAGAATCGTTCGCGATCCGGCGTTTGTGCCATCGCATGAGTTCCGGGACGCGTACATCCAACACACCAAAGGCAATTCGCTCTACCGCAATCGCGGAGACGGAACCTTCGAGTACGCAGGGGCCTCGCAACATGTCGAGTTCGGGCCCTGGACTTGGGGAGCAGGCGGCCACGATCTCGACAACGACGGCCACCCGGAAATCCTGGCGACCTGCGGCATGCTTTCGGGCGGGACTCCCCAGAAATCGATGCAGAAGGACCTGATGGGTTTCTTCTGGCGCCAGGTCGTGGCCCGAGCGCCGTTGAAAGCTATGGCGTCGGCCAAGTATGAGAACGGCTGGAATGCAATTAATCAGTTCGTCCGCGAAGACTTTTTCTGGAGCGCCTATCAGCCGAACGTTTTCCATGCCAGGCGAGGCGATCGTTACTACGACTTTTCCGGGGTGAGCGGTCTGGACTGGGCCGATGACGGCCGATCCTTTGCGGTGACGGACTTCGATGGCGACGGCCGCCCGGACGTGCTTCTGAAGAACCGGCTGGGACCCATGTTGAGGGTCATGCAAAACAACTGCGGCAGCGAAAACAAATCGATCGCGTTCGCGCTGGAAGGGACCAAGTCGAATCGCGATGCGATTGGGGCTCGCGTGGATGCAGACGGGCAGGTGAAGTGGCTGGAGGCCGGATCGAATTTCCTTGGGCAACACAGCAAGCGAATGATTTTCGGACTCGGTCAGGCGGACGACGTAAAGCACCTGCGGATCACATGGCCCTCCGGGAGCGTTCAGGAATTGGAGAATCTGCGGGCGGGGTTCACCTATCGGATCGTGGAAGGCCTCAAGCAGCCGGATGCGAAGCCGTTTCGTTCGCGAGTTCCGCTCGCATCGAAGCCGCTAGAAGTCCAAAACGATGTAGCTCTGCGCGACACGTGGCTGGTTGAACCTGTTCCGTTGCCGGAGCCACAAACGGGGCCCTGCCTGCTCGCGATTACACATGGAGATGAGGCGCGAGGGCTGACGGGCGTTGAGATGCGCGTGATCGATCTGAGCACGGCCACACCGGAGCGCAGGCAATACTACGAGATTTTTCGCCGCTATCTGTTCGACTGGCGCGCGAAACTGCACACACCACTGTTTCTGCTGTTGAACAAACATGGGCAGGTCGCAAAGGTGTACGGAGAGGGCGGTGGGGATCCGGGAACAACTCTTCAAGCGGCTACTGTGCGGGCCGATTTGGCCAGTTTGAAGACGGGCAACTTCTCGGCCTTGCCATTTCCCGGAATTACGATCTTGCCGATGCACCGCGACTATTACAAGTTGGGCGCCGCGTTTCTGTGGTACGGCTATCCCGAGCCGGCGCTCCCTTATCTGGAACAAGCGTTGGTGCGAAACCCTGAAAATCCGCGCGTGCTGCTGCTGGTGGGGCAAATCCACTTGCGGGCGGGCCGCTTGGACCAGGCCGAGCAGGCCATGGACAAGGCTTTGCTTGTGAATCCTAATTTTGCCGAGGCGCTGGCGGAGTTGGGCGGCGTCTCTGAAGCCCGGGGCGACTGGCCCAAGGCGCTCAAGCAGTATGAGCAGGCACTGGCGCTTAAGCCCGATCTATTGGATACGCTCTTGAATGCGGCGGAAGCGGCCGAGCATTTGGGTGATACCAAGCAATCGGAGGAGTTTCTGCGGCGGGCGCTGAAGGTCAACCCGGATTCGGCGGACGCGGCCAATCGATTGGGGCTGCTGTGCGCGAAACAGGACAGGACCGATGAAGCCCGTAGTTACTTCGAGCAAGCCATCGCCAAGAAGCGCGACTTCAGCGGAGCAATTAACAACCTGGGTGTGCTCTATTTGAAGACAGGTAAAGTAAGCGACGCGGTCGCCGCTTTCCAGTACGGCATTCGAGTGACGCCGGACGAGGACATACTGTATCTCAACCTGGGACGGATTTATGCACAGAGCGGGCAGTTCGATAAAGCGCGTGAACTGATGCAATCGTTGCTGGACCGCAGGCCGGATAGCGAACTTGCGAAGAAAGCGTTGCGGGAGTTGCAGGGAAGGTGAGGACACTGGGGCAAAACGACGAGGCGTCGTGCTCCGAAGTCGCAGGGCACGCTAGCAAGCTGAAGGATCGGCTGTATCGCGCGGGGACACGCCTACCACGCGCACGACGAGCTGGCGCTTCGCCGGCGCTTGATGACGCTGCGAGGATAGGCGACGCCAGGCCGGGGTGTCCCCGGTGAGCTTTAGAGATTTATGCACTTGTTGCTCTTATTAATGATGACGGCACAGAGCGGGCAGGATCCTGGATTGGAGCAGTTGATCCGTCAGATTGCGGAATCGGGCCGGGTCACCGAAGCGGGTGAGACACCTGACCAGCGTGTGGCGACGAAGCCGCAGATCGCTCCGGGTGCACCACCGTTACTCAGCTTTCGCTACTACGAGGGAAAACAGCATCACCGGTTTGGCGATATGGATTTGGTGTTGGATGACGCGGGTCATTAGAGTGCCGGGAGTAATGGCCGCGGATGAACGCCGATGAACGCGGATTGTTGGATTCGGTATGAGAGCGAAAGCCGAGATGACTCTCGGCTCGGCAGGCTAAAGCCTGCGCCACGTGGGCCTTGTGGATCAGGTCCGCTTGCTTGCTCCGCGGCGGAGAGCGACGCGCGCTGTTGCTCTGAAAATACTTGGTTGGGAAGCCTTAGAAAGCCCGCGGTTGACGAGCTTTGTCGCGTTTGGGGACACGCCTACAGCGCGCACGACGAGCTGGCGCTCCGCCGGCGCTTTGAGACGTTGGA
>JBAUOG010001008.1:0-2609 GCA_049579625.1 Bryobacteraceae bacterium | reverse complement strand
TCGTTTTGCAGCGCGGCTACGAAGTCCTTCTGATCGACCTGAACTTCTTCGTCCGGCTTCTCTACCTCGCGGAAAACCTCGTCCAGGCTGAAGCCCGAGGCGAGCATGAATAGTGCCTCATAAGCCTCTTGCGGTAGTCGCGCCTCCGCCGCCTCCAAATCGGCGTCCGACTTAATGTCTCGGACTACGCCGATTAGTTCCTGAGGCACGCCTAAGCGAAGGAGGTGCTTATCCCTGACTTGTGAAAACAAGCCCGGTTTGGCGGTTGCCGGGGCTTGCGTCGCCGGAGCCAAATCCGCGGTTTCTGCGCTGATCACTTGCAAGGCGCCAGTAACCGGATTCACGACAAACTGTTTTCGCTCCGCCCACCGGTAAGCATCATCGTGGGTATCAACCCAGGACAGAACGTAGACTTGCGAATTCGGGGGGTGGAACACAACAGCCCGATAGGCCTGGTTAATGCGCACCGAGTAGAGATCTTTGCCTTTGGCGCTTTGGATCACTTCGTAATTCATGCCAGGGCCATCGGGCCGCTCGCGGAAGCGTTCGATAAACTCGCGCACTTGCTTCTGCTGATTTTTCTGGACGTTCGAGAACGCAAGCAGAAAATCACTGGAAACAGCAATCGTCATTCGGCAACCTCATCAGGCAAAAGATCCAGCAGTGTTTTTGGCGTAGTCAGGACGGCATCGGCGGGGAATACCCTCCAACCAGCCGTCTCAAAATGATCAGCACCGGAAGCCTCGTGTTCCATCAAAATGGCTAAGCGGCTCGTCGGCCATGCGAGCTCGGCAGTCGCAATAATCTCGCCGGCCTCGCTCGTCAACTCGTACCCTGCCTCGGGCAGAGTCTTTCCGCTCTCGGCGACCTTGTGGCAAAGATCTCGCATTTCTGGTGCCACGACTTCGATGAGACTGGCGAGTACGTCGGGGAGCGCCATGTCGTGCGTGTCGGCCTCTGGCTCGAAGATCGGCGCGTACATTTCGCCATCTAGCCCCAGCGAACTTACAAAATCGATATGATCGAGGAACTGCAGCAGGTTTCCGAGCCGAAGGAACTCTCGCCATGCTCTTTTCCATTCGACGATTCCGTGATGAGCGTAATCGTCGAAAAGATGGGTGCGCAGGCTCAGTTTCGTGAAGTCACGCCTCTGGAGCGCAGCGGTCTCCATGCCACCCTCGGCCTCAAATAACGGGCTCCCGTCGGAGTGGGATCTCTTCCAGCGGAGCCGCAGACGGCCGGAAGCTTCGGGGTCATTCTCAAGCAGGCTGACCGCAAACGCATGCGCATAATTCCTCCATTGCCTAGACCGCCCAGCCCCGAGCAGGAGCATGAGAATTCCAAATGACGACAAGCCCGCCAAGCTCTTCCAATTGCCCGCACCGGTCGGATCTAGTCCACTGAGAAGGGCGCCGAACTTCGCTCCGGGAGACAGAAGTTCGGTTTCGAATCGGGGAACCGGATTCTTGAACTGCTCTTGGACGTCGTCCCAAGTCAGCGACCAGACTCGGTATCGGCCCGACCGCATCAGCGCCATTCGCTGTGCCGTGTCGATCCCCGTGCGGAGTCCGGCGTTCGGATCGGCATGATACTCGTAGCCGTCTGCGAAAACAACAATCGGTAACTCGCCCTGCTCGGGCCGCTCCGGATAAAAGACAAAATCGGCGCGGCTCGGTACTGATACGCCTTGTTCGTGGCCGAGATCCACCTGCGGTTCAATCAAATAGTTGCCGAAATCGGAACGGAGGTAGAATCCCTCTTTGCCATTGACTACCTGATGGGTGACGCTGCGCGGCGGTTCCCCCTCAGGCGTGCGGCGCAGTGCTTCAATGAACCGGCCCTCCAGTTCGCTCTCCAGCAGCCGGTTGATTCGGATGGCGGCGAGCCGCTCCGTTCGCTTCAAATGCTGCCGGTTGTCGAGGATCAACTTCAAGAGTTCCAGCGCTGCCTGGCGAGATGTGTTGTGCTGGTCGTGCCGACCACGGTACGCCAATAAGCACCGGTAGCAGCCATCCTTATTAGGGTCGTTTTGGCAAGTGCAGTTTTTGAGGACCTCGTAGGCTTTTTCAAAAACATCCAGCAGGGTCTGTTCGTCCCGCATCAGTTCTTTTAGGTAGCCGGTTCCTCCCGGCACGCCGTCATAGAGCACCAGATACCGCTTGCGAATATCGGACCCAGGCACAGGTTCATCTGTGACCGTGGTCTTCAGGTGACCGGGGTCGCCTCGAAACTTCTTGCGAAGGCCCAGGTCGAGCGCCGCCACAAAGGAATGGACGTTACGGTCCACATCGACGCTCGCCACGGGGAGCAGCATGCGAATCGCCTCCGAGGTGAACTCCCTGTACAAGAAACAGGCCTCGATGACCCTTTCTTTCTCTTCCTTACCCCAGTAGCGGCAATAAACGGCGTGCTCAATCTTGCCATTCTTCTTCACCTTGCCGCATGCGCCGCACAACTCGAAAGGCCGATCCACAAACGGCCTGCCTGCGATGGTCAGTTGCGGACCGCCGGCCATCTTCTCGCCGAAGTTTACCTCGCGCAACGTCATCTTACGAAAGAATTCGAAGCCGAAGGGCACCTCTTCGCGGTCGATGAAGTAGGCCTCGGTG
>JBAUOG010001007.1:0-3970 GCA_049579625.1 Bryobacteraceae bacterium | reverse complement strand
CCAATGAACGGTTTGGGAACGTGGGGCAATTGGCGGATATCAGCACAGCCATGCCCCTGGAAACGACAGGCACTCGGAGCAAGATGGTGAAGCAGCCTCATCAGGGGCAGTTCGCCTTGTACGACGTTCGCGAGGACGCGGCCGAGCAGTTCAAGTGTGCGAACCGGTTGGATGCAACCCAAATCTCATCGAAGGCTGCGGCATCAAAGGCATTCGGAAAGTACTACGGAGCGGTTTTCCGGCTCGGCCTGAAAGGCGGATCCGAACAAACCACCTTGGCTACCCTATGGGCGCGAGAGGGTAAAAGCTGGAAGCTGATCTCATACGATTTGGATCCAGTTTGGGATGAATACCGGGCCCCGGATACGGCGAAGAGCGCACCGGAGGGCGCGCCGCCGGTCTACGCGGCGGCTCCCGTGGAACTGGTAGGAGCGGCCACGAAGTTTCTGGAAGCGTGGCTGGTGAAACGCAATGTCGACGAGGCGTTGGGCTCCATCTCCACACAGTGTAACGACTGCGTGCGGTTGAATCGGAGTGCGGATCAGCCGCCGAGCACAGAAGATGCTCGCGTGCAGTTGAAGAAAGCCATGCAGAACGTCCTTGAGACCACCGGGACCGTTAAGCGGCTGGACGAAGCGATTGTGGCGGCGAAGCCGAATCATACAGACATCAAACTGGTGAAGCATAAAAACAGCAAGGCCTTTGCCCTTGTGTCGATACCGGATTACATGGCGAGCGCGCTGGATTGCAAGAACCGGACACCGGGAGAGCCGGTGAAGTTCAACGCGCCGGCTGGAGAGAAGCGCTGGGGCACGTACTACGCGATAGGGCTGAGACTGACAAAGGCTGGCGAGGATTCCGGCACCCTCTGGGCGGTGTGGGCTCAGGAAGGGACGGCTTGGAAAATAGTCGCATTTACGGTGCTGACACCGTGACAGGGATTTGACATTACGCGGGCTCGCGACGTCTGTGCTCCCCCACTTTTCAAAGATCGTGCGGCGTTCGCAACGGACCCGAATAGGGCGGGCGTTGTGCGTTGTGAGAACACACTGCGGACTTCTCGATCCCTATCCTGGCTTCGTCTACGTCGATGTGCCAATGACCAGTTGGACGAAGGCGCGGGCCAATGTGCGAACCGGCGCATGAATAGCGCTACACGACCCAGGCTCGATCCCGGCCCGCCCGAAACATAGGTGAGTCTTCGGTTTCGGAGTGGCTTTCTTCGTGCAAAACTTATAAGGCCCCGCAAAGACGAAAGAACACGTCCGAGCACTCCAAAGCGCAAATCTAAGGAGGGAACCGCGAACAGCGGCTCGCACGAGATGGATAACAGCAACGAAAGACCGGTTTCTCCGACAAGGGACCGACTTCATCTGGACCTTCGCCGGCTCGAATGGGCCACGGGGCTCAGCGAGGAAACGTTGACGGCGATCACGAACGCGGCTGAGTGGGTCGAATTTCAATCCGGAGAGGTGGTCATTGAAGTCGACTCAGAAATCACCCATGTGTACTTCCTCCTTACGGGACGGGTGGAGGCGACGCTCTGCGATGCGCTGGGCAAGGAGATCGAGAAAGATACGATGGCTCGAGGGTTTGCCATTGGATTGCTTGGCCTCGCTTCGCCTGATCAAGCTCAATTGCACGCCGAGGCTATTGAGCCCTCCATCGCAATACGATTCAAGATAACGGACCTGCTTAAGCTGGCCGCGAAGCATCCGGACTTTCAACGTGCGATATTTCACCTGGTAGTGAACGCTTTCAAACGATACGTGATGGTCGATCGTTCCCTTCCGAAGCCATCCATCGTGGGTATCGTCCATCACACCGAGGCGAGCCGTCCACTCGCCGGTCGATTGGCACGTCGACTTCGAGACTTGGACGAGTCCCCGTGTATTGCTGGGGACGATGAGCAATGGAAACCAGACGGAGATATTCCGTTTAAATTGATTTTTGGAGAAGGCCAGGTGGGACAAAACGTCCTTAAGAACTGGGCCCTGGATAGGCGGCTTCTGATAGATGTTCGTGCTGATCAGTCGGCCGAGGCGATGTTGCTGCTTTTGATTCACGCCGACATAGTGCTATGGTGTGTTCGACCGCAAGATGCGAACGAAGCAGTACTTCTGCTCCAACGACTGGAGAAGAACGTACCCAGATGGCGAGACAAGATCCGCATCGTGTGGGTTCTCGACAACAACGCCCCAGTCGCTCCGTATGTACCGGAGTTGTTTGAACTGGCCGAACGAGACTTTAAACTTACTCTTGACGCTCCTGGAGCAAACCAAAACAGTTTACTGCTGCACGGATTCGAACGCATCATTCATCATTTGCGAGGCATCCAGATCGGTTTGGCACTCGGAGGTGGCGCAGCTCGGGGAATGGCTCATCTGGGGGTGCTCAAAGCGCTTGAGCGGCATGGCATATACATCGACATGCTCTCTGGTACGAGCGCTGGGGCGATGACTGGCACCCTCTACGCGGCGGGCTTGGATCCCGACTTTATTGCTCAACGCTTCAAGACCGATTTGCGGCCACCGTGGTTCTTTCGACAGCTGCCCGGTGGCGGCTACTGGTATCTGCTCTACAAGTACCGGCTGCACCAGTTCGAATCCATGCTGCGGAAATACTTAGGCGTAGCCAAGATGCAGCAATTGGCTCTTCCAATGTTTACGATCGCCGTCGACCTCATCGAAGGAGATCTGGTAGTGCGCGGTGTTGACGATGCGACGAGTGGCATCCTGGCAAGCATCAATCTTCCTCCCCTATCGCTTCCGATCATCGAGTCAGGCCAAGCGTTGGTGGACGGCGGGTTGCTCAACAATGTTCCTGCCAACGTGCTGGTAGCCAAGGGATGCAACTTTGTCATCGCATCGACTGTGACAGCAAAGCTGGAAAAAGAGTTCTCAGGAATCCGCTCCAAGCGGCGTACGGTCGCCGATCGTTTCTTTTCAACAATTCAAGTGGTCATGCGACAGACCATGATCCAGGACTACAAAATGAATTCGGTTGGAGTTCAGCCCGCGGACTTTGTGCTCGCGCCCGACGTGACGTCCTTTGATATATCGGAATTTACTCGGGTCGAAGAAATGGCACGCATCGGGGAAGCGACAACCAATGAAAACATCGAAAAGCTGCGCAAAATGCTTAGCAGGCTTGACTCCAAACTCTTCGAGTTCCTGTGAAGTAGTCGCAACTTGATCTGACTGTTTTCGACATCCCCGCCATGGACGTTCCCATTTCCCCGCCGTGTTCACCGGTGTTCACCGTGTTCACTTCCGCTTCGCATCCAGCTGAATGCTGTTGGCATCACTTCTTTAGAATGCAGTGCCCAAATCCGTTAGCGCATGTTACTAGGGACCAGCCATCCTTACCAAGCGCATTAAGTTTCTGCTCCATAGCGTCGAAGCCGTCCCCCTGAAACTCTACGACCTTGTACTGCACAGTTAAAGCTTCGGCTTGGACATTTGTACTCGAACCGTTTGGTCGAATCGCCAGCAAACTAAGCAGCAACACGGCAAGAATGAGTAGACCTTGCGTGAGCTTGTTTGGATACATCTCCGCTTTCTCCTTTCCAGCATTCCCGGTTTGGTTTCCCGGCTTCGGTGAAGTATACATCGGGCAGGGCCGGTTCCGCACAATCAGACAAGGGAACTTCGGGGGGACTGGACTGCGTGAGGAAATGAGACACGGTCCGAAGGGGACAGTTGCCGTTTTACCCAACTTCCAACTTCAGGGACAGTCCGCGATGACTCAACTTCAGAGCCAGTCCGCTATATGGCCCGAAGAGAGAAATCCCACGCAGTTCGCACCGAACTACTGGAAATCCGCCTGCTGCAGCGAGGCACGTTCACAGGCCGTCCGGTCGGCAGCGATGAGTTCGTCGAGTATTGAGCACCAGACTCACAGGCAACTCCGCCGCCCCCACCAAGCATCCGCCTCCGCCACGCGACCGCCCGAGCAATGATTCTTCCAC
>JBAUOG010001006.1:0-1580 GCA_049579625.1 Bryobacteraceae bacterium | reverse complement strand
GGACTCACTGCTTGGGTCCGCCGCTTCCCGCCGCTCCTGTATTCGGCGCCGTTCCGGAGTCGCTGTCGTCGCCCGTCGATGGGCCGCCTGCACCGGGTTTTCGGACGCTCACCTTGATGCCGTCTTGCAGCTTGTCAAAACCGTCCGTGACTACCGTGGCGTCCGGATTAATACCCGTAATGGCCGCGAGATTTGCGTCTGTCACGGCCACACTCACCTTCTGGCTGAGAACCGTTTGATCTGGCTTCAAGATGTACACATAGGCCATCTGCGCATTTCGCTGGATCGCGGCCGTAGGAACCAGCGTGGCGTCGTGAAGAGTCCGCACCAGCAGTTTGGTGTTCACGAATTGATTCGGGAACAGCTTGTTGTCGTGGTTTGCGAAGTTGGCTTTCAATTTGACCGTGCCCGTTGTGTTGTCGATCTGGTTGTCGAGTGTCAGCAGCGATCCGTGGGCGATCTGTTTCTGTTGATCGCGGTCCAAAGCGTCCACGCCAAGCACATGACCCGCTCGCATTTGTGTCACAACTTCGGAAATGTAATCCTCCGCAATGGTGAACACCACCGTAATGGGCTGCAACTGGGTAATGACGAGAAGCCCGGTGGTGTCGGCGGCGTGGACAATGTTGCCGGGATCCACCAGCCGCAGACCAACTCGTCCATCGATGGGCGACGCAATCTTGGTGTAATCCAGGTTGACTTTGGCGCTATCAAGAAGCCCTTGGTCAAGTTTGACTGTGCCTTGGTTTTGGAGCACCGTTGCTTCTTGCGTTGCCAGTTGCTGCTCTGGGATAGCGCGCTGGGCGTAGATCATCTTGTACCGGTCAAGGTCGATGAATGAATTCTTTAAAAGAGCCTGATCGCGAGCTAACTGCCCTTCGCCTTGCAGGACCGCCGCTTGATAAGGGCGAGGATCAATCTCGGCGAGGAGGTCGCCCTTCTTGACGAGCTGGCCTTCGCGGTAGTGGACCTCCATCAGTTGGCCGTCCACCCGGCTCTTCACGGTAACGGTGTAAACCGGCGTGACGGCGCCCAGCGCGGTGATGTACTCGCCGATGTCACCTTTCTTTGCCTGCGTCACCGACACAGGAACCGGCCTGCCCGCGGCACCGGCTTTGCCCCCCGTGCCTTTCTGCGTGCTCTTCCCTTGTGAGAGCAGGTAACCGGCGGAGGTTAGCAAACCCGCGGCGATCAGCCCGGCGACCCACCACCGGCCTTTACGCCCGCTTACATTTGTTTCTGAGGAACGATGCGCGGGGAGCGCTGCGGAGTCTGGCGTCACAACTTGAATATCGCGACTTCTAACGGCTTTCGCCTCTGCCTATCGACCAGTTGTTTAGTACGCCGATCGGCAGACAGGCCGTAACAAATACGCCAACCGTGAGCGTCAATGAGATGAGCAATGACTGCCGATGTCGAGGTATGCCCGATCCGTGTGTTGTGTGTTGACGACCATCCTCTCATTTGTGAGGGATTAGCAGCTTTACTAGCCAGGCAGCCCGACACAACCATGGTGGCGGAGGCACAGACCGGCCGCGAAGGAATTGCCTTGCATCGAGCCTTGCGGCCGGACGTTGTCC
>JBAUOG010001005.1:0-6373 GCA_049579625.1 Bryobacteraceae bacterium | reverse complement strand
GCGGGTAAGTCGGTTCTCTTGCTGGTGAATCGCGGTGGCCGCACCGTTTTCATGGTTGTTGAATCTAAATAACAGAAGCGGGCGGTTAGCCAAGTAAACGGTTGGCCGCTCGGTAAGAGTGGGCCTGGAACAGGATGCACTCTGTTCCAGGCCCATTTTTCTTTTGGGTTGGACGGTGAAAAGGTCAGTTAAGGCTCAGAGGCCTGTGATGAAAAAAGCCGAGAACCGCTCCCTGACGGTCGCGGCTCAGAAGCGGTTGTGTTTGCTTGCAGTGAGGTGTGGTTTCCCGATACCGAGGGAGTGACGGGAGATAGGAGAGACAAATGCCGAATCGAGAAATTCCAATGCTACCGGTTCTGCCGCTCAAGAATACAATCTTGTTCCCGGGCTTGCTCCTGCCGTTATCGGTGGGACGGAAGAGTTCCGTCGACGCAGTTGAATCAGCGCTGAAGACGGAGTCGAAGGAAATCCTGCTGGTTGGTCAGCGCGATCCGAATCAAGACGCCCCCCGTCAGGACGACCTCTATACGATCGGCACCAAGGCGGTGATTCGCAAATCATCCCGCCACGGCGAAGAGAACATGGAAATCCTGGTGCTCGGAGTCGACCGGATTGTGTTGGTGAAGATCGAATCCGAAGAGCCATTCATGCAGGCGAAGTATCGTGTGCTTCCGCTGCCTGAGGATCGAAGCTCCGAGGTGGAGGCATTGGAAGGCGCCCTGCTTGAACAAGCAGCCAAGGCTATCAGTCTGGCTCAGCCACAATCAGCAGCTGAGTTGACGCGCATGCTGGCAGGGCATGACGATCCCCTTCGGCTGGCGTACCTGCTGGCGAGTATCTTCAGCCTGGACGTGGCGAAAGAACAGACGCTGCTCGAAGCGGAAACCCGCGTTGACGCGTTGCGCTTGATGCACACCTATCTCTCACACGAGCTGCAGGTGCTGGAACTGCGCCAGAAGATTTCTTCGACGGCTCGCGACGAGATGGGCAAGGAGCAGCGTGAGTATGTGCTGCGGCAGCAGCTGCGGGCGATCCAGCAGGAGTTGGGCGAGAAGGACGGCGAAAAAGCCGAAATCGATCTGCTCCGCGAGCGCTTCGAGAAGGCGAACCTTCCGGAAGAGGCCAAGAAAGAAGTTAAGCGCGAGTTGGACAAGCTGGAGCGATTGCCGTCGGCCGCTCCTGATTATCACGTAACCCGGACCTGGATTGAGTTTGTTCTCGATTTGCCCTGGACCAACGCGACGGAAGACAATCTCGAGATTGCGCATGCGCGCGGCGTGCTTGACGACGACCACTTCGGACTGCCGGAGGTGAAGGAGCGCATCCTCGAGCACCTCAGCGTGCTGAAGAGGAACCCGAAGGCCAAGGCTCCGATCCTGTGCTTTGTTGGGCCTCCCGGCGTGGGTAAGACGTCGCTGGGACAATCGATCGCGCGGGCGTTGGGACGCAAGTTCGAACGCTTTAGCTTAGGCGGTTTGCATGACGAAGCGGAGCTGCGTGGTCATCGACGCACTTATATAGGCGCGATGGCTGGGCGGATGCTTCAGGCAATGCGACGGGCCGGTGCGGAAAACCCAGTGCTGCTGCTCGACGAAGTCGATAAGCTGGGGCGCGACTTCCGGGGCGATCCGTCGGCAGCGTTACTCGAGATACTTGATCCTGAGCAGAACAAGACGTTTCGTGATAACTACCTCGACATGGCGTTTGATTTGTCGAAGGTGCTGTTCATCACGACCGCGAACACACTAGACACCATACCTCAACCGCTGCTGGACCGCATGGAGATCCTGCGGCTCTCCGGCTACAGCGAGGAAGAGAAACTGCAAATTGCGCGACGATATTTGATCCCACGTCAATTGGAACAAACAGGGCTGACCTCGGATCAGATTGAGTTTACCGACGAGGGACTGAAAACCGTTATCAGCAGCTATACGCGAGAAGCCGGTCTGCGGCGCTTGGAACGGGCGCTGGGGCGGATTGCGCGCAAGGTGACGCTGCGTTTCGCGGAAGGCCAGACGGAGAAGATCATTATCAAGCCGGAAGAAGTGGCCGATCTGCTGGGACCGGAGATGTATACGCCCGAAACGATGCGCAAGAAGCTGCCGGCGGGTGTCGCAACCGGCCTGGCGTGGACTGAGGCGGGTGGCGATGTGCTCTTCATCGAGAGCACGCTGCTGCCGGATGGCAAGGGCCTGACAATCACCGGTCAACTTGGTGAAGTCATGCAAGAGTCTGCCAAGATCGCTCAGAGCTTTATCTGGGCGCATGCGGCTGACCTTGGCGTGGATCCGAAGGTCTTCAAAGACAACGGCGTTCACGTCCACGTTCCCGCTGGTGCAATTCCGAAGGACGGTCCTTCGGCCGGCGTGACCATGACGACGGCTATGACGTCGGTTTATACAGGCCTGCCTGCTCGCAACGATGTCGCGATGACGGGTGAGGTCACGCTAACCGGTTTGGTGTTGCCCATCGGCGGCGTTAAGGAGAAGGTGCTGGCGGCACGCCGGGCCGGCATCAATCGAGTGGTCCTTCCGCAAGGAAACAAGAAGGACTTGCGCGACTTGCCCGATCACGTCCGCCGCGAGATGGAGTTCAAGTTCGTCGAACGCGTGAATGAAGTGCTGGAGTACATGATTCCAGGGCTGAAGATGACACCGCTGGCGCTTGCGAGCTAACCCCTCGGCGTCCGCTTCCTCACGGTCGCGGCTCAGAAGGCATCCGCTTCCTCACGGTCGCGGCTCAGAAGGCGTCCGCTTCCTCACGGTCGCGGCTCAGAAGGCATCCGCTTCCTCACGCGCGCGGTTCAGTGCTTGGACTTTTCACACACACTCTGACGCGCGCGGCTCGCAAAGGCATTGTTAGAAAGGGCTCTCTGCTCTGAAAGGGGTAGGGAGCCTTGTTTATTTGGTAGAGGATTGCATCATGCGAGTGGCGAGGCGCCGCATTTCGGCGAGCTCCTCAGCCGCGTCACCACCGAGTGACTCTTGTCGTATCCAGTTCTCAAGGGAAGCCAGGAACTCGGAAGCCAGCGGGTGGGCGAGTAGCTCGTGCGGAAGGTTTCCTAGCGCCTTGGCCTCAATCTCGTCGAGGGCCGGCGAGGCATCTTCGGGGACATCATCTTCGATAACGTGGTTGCAAACGGCGATGCATTCGTCGCAGATGTAGGCCCGAGGGTAGTCGCTCGGACTGGAGATCAGCTTCTTCACGGCACCCTGCGCCTTGTGACAAAAGGAGCAGCGTAGAGAATCGTCTATTCCAAAGCGGCGCATCGGTTCTCCTCAGGATACGTCGTTTGAGTCTATCGGTTAGTGTGAAGGATGCAGCTCAATGATGCGGCCCAAGGGGCCCGCCCGACGATCCGCCATTATTGCCGCCGGCAACGCCGTCGAGTTCTTCTTTACTTAACTCCTGGGTGATCTCCTGGTCGTCGGACGGCGGAGCGTTGTCCGCAGCTATCTTCTTTTGATCTTCCACTTTCGTTCCTCCTGTGCGATCTCAAACGCATCACGGCGGTGGTACTGCCGGGCGGAGACCGTTGGGCGACGATAGCATAATTCGCGGTTCCACGGGGGGCGGCTCGACGAAGTTATTCGTAGCGCAGGGCCACCATCGGGTCCACTGCCGTGGCACGCCGCGCGGGCAAGGCCGAGACTAAGAAGCCGACCACCGCTAGCAGCAGGATCGCGGCCGTGTAGCTGCTCCAATCGTAGGGCGCAATGCCGAACAGCAATGACCTGACGAGCTGTGACAATGCCAGTGCCCCCACAACTCCCAGCAGAATGCCGCTTAGGATTAAGGTCGCGGCCTGGCGCAGAATCATCCCGAAGATGTCGTGACGCTCAGCGCCGAGGGCTATGCGGATGCCGAGTTCGGCCGTACGCTGGCTCACCGATTGCGACAGAAGGCCATAGATGCCGACTAAGGCAAGCCCGAGTGCCACGGAGGCGAAGACAATCAGAAGTAACATCTCGAACCGGCGCTCAGCCACGGACGCGGTGATGATCTCATCGTAGGTTTTGACGTTGGTCACCGGCTGGTCTGGATCGATCGCCCACACCTCGCGTCGGACATTCTTGGCCATCTGTTTTGGATCGGCCGCGCTGCGCACGGCGAAATCGGCGAGATGAACTGGATACAGCTCAGTTTGCGCGGCGGGAATATACATCCCGGGCGTCAACTCGGCTGCCTTGCCCTCACGACGAACGTCATTCACGACTCCGACGATGGTCATCCACGGCGTTCCTGTCCCGCGCCGAAGCCGGCGGCCGACTGGCTGGCCGCTAGGAAAATACTTGGCGGCGAATGCATTGTTCACCACCACGACAAAGGGTGCACCGCCTCGATCAGAGCTGCCTGGCAGGCGGCCTTGAAGGAGGGTCATGCCCAGGGTTCCGAAGTAGCCCGGGCTCACCGCTTGTGAATCGACGTCGAGGTATTTGTCGGCGTCTGTGTCTACGACCACGCCGGTCCCCCATCCGCCACGCAACGGAAACCGGTTAGAGTAACCCGACGATAAAACACCGGGCATGGCCGCGACCCGAGCTTCTAACTGCTCGAAGAACTGAAGGCGCTGAAGCGCCGTGCCGTACTTGGCTTCGGGTAAGGTGATGTTCATGGTCAGAACGCGCTCCGGTTGGAATCCGAGATCGACTCCGAGTAAGGTGACGAAGCTCTTGAGCAATAGGCCCGCGCCGATCAGCAGCACGGTACAAACAGCAATCTCGGCCAGCGTGAGCGCGTTGCGCCAGCGGATTTGCGCTCGTCCCGATAGATTCTTGTCACTGCCGCGGAGGGAATCAGCGGGGTCGGTCTGTGAGACTTGCCAGGCCGGGATGATTCCGAAGATTGTTCCTGACAGCAGAGCGAGTGCGGCGGAGGCAAGCAGAACCTGCCAATCCATGGAGACGGATCCGATGCGCGGGATCGATGCGGGGGCGATCGCGACTAGCAGCTTCATCAACGCGCTTCCCAGCAACACGCCGGCGGCACAGCCAGCGAGGGCCACCAGCAGGCTCTCAACGAGCAGGCCGCGGATGACGCGCACACGACTGGCACCGAGAGCGAAGCGCACGCTCGTCTCGCGGCGACGAGCAATAGCTCGTACCAGCATCAGGTTCGCCACGTTCAAGCACGCTACGACGACAATCAGCCCAACTGCTCCGAGCAACACCAGGAGTGACGTACTGACTTTCCGCACAATGTCGTCCCGCAGCGGAGCAACGGTTGCGACGAGACCCTTGTTTGAATCGGGAAACTGCTTCGCTAGCGTCGCTGAGATTGCGTCCAACTCGGCCCGGGCGCCTTGGACTGTTGCGCTTGGCTTCAGCCGACCGATGACAGAGACTTCATGATCGCCGCGGCCTTTATCGCTGAGGAGTTCCTTTGAATAGGCGGCGGGAACGTAGAATTCAATCTGGTCCGGAAAGCCAAACTGGCTGGGAGACAGGAACCCCGGGGGCAGCACGCCAATCACTCGGTAGAGGTTTGCATCGAGACGGATCGCCGTTCCGAGAATCTTAGGGTCGCGGCCAAAGCGGCGCTGCCATAGCTCGTCACTGATGACGACTACGCCGTCGTGGTCGGGTTGGTCCTCTTCCGCTAGAAACGCGCGGCCGATTGCGGGCTGAACACGCAAGAGGGGAAAAAAGTTGGCCGTAACTGACATGCCGGTGATGCGTTCCGGGGTTCCGTCGCCCGTCAAGTTCATCTGCGTGATATCGGCGCCGGCCAAACCCTCAAAAGATTGCACCTTGCGGTAGTCGGTTAGATTGGCGACCGAAACCGTGGTTCGCTGCACGGCAGGCAACGATCCTGAAGCTGATAGGGGTGTCCCGCGCGAACTCATGGTGGAAGGCTCGTTGTGATACTCCTCCCACAGCGACACCAGATGGGCGGAGTCGGGCAGCGGCAAGCCGCGCAGCATCACCGCATTGACGATGCTGAAGATGGCGCTGTTCATACCAATTCCCAGGGCCAGCGTTGAGATGGCAACGAGAGTAAACACCGGCGTTTTTCGTAACATTCTCAACGCATGGCTGACGTCTTCCAACAAGTTGTCGATCATCGTCCACCCCCATTCGTGTCGAGATTCCTCTTGAATCGTTGTGAGGTTTCCGAATTGGCAGCGGGCCGCGTCAAAGGCCCGATCGGGGGCCAACCCGCGTTCGGCTAAGGCACGGGCACGCAATTCAAGATGCAGGCGCATCTCTTCTTCAAGGTCAGCCGCCTGGCGGTCTGCTTCGCGCCGGGCCCGAAGGCGGCGTTTCCATTCGCCGAAAATCATGCTTCCATTCCTTCACGCATGCGATTTAGGCGGGCTGCACAATACGCGCGATAGCACGGCTCACGTTGTGATAGCGCTCCAGTTCATGGT
>JBAUOG010001004.1:0-1553 GCA_049579625.1 Bryobacteraceae bacterium | reverse complement strand
GGGTCAAAGTCAGCCTGAAGGTCGGAAACAGCGTTGAGCGCAGAGAGTCCATCGCGAAAATAGACCAGGTCGTCAGCGAACAGACTGGGGAAAGTGTGACATCGGTTGCGAGCGGTCTGGCCCGCCGGTATGGGAGCATCACCCAGAAGAATAGAGAGCAGATCGTCCTCGGCCGCCTTCTCCATGCGCCGGTTGAATTCGGCGGGGGCGAGCTTTTCTTCGATCGCCTTGCCGGTCATGTTTTCTTCCTCGCGAGCATCAAAGACGCCAAGGAAGACGGATGGATCACCAATGTTCTTCGCCGCCTGCTCATCTTCTTCCATGAGGAGTTCTAGGATGCGCAAGTCGCCGCGGACCTTCGGGTGTCCTGGCTCCGTGTCGAGATAGGCTATGTGTGGCTTCCTCTCCTGCCCGTAGCGGTCGATTCGACCGTTCCGCTGTTGGAAGACCATAAGCGACCAAGGAATGTCGAAATGGATCAATTTATGGCACAGGAAATGCAGATTGAGGCCTTCGCTCGCGATGTCGGACGCGAGCAGCAGGCGCACCGGAGCACGGTCACGGCCGAAGTCTTCAACCGCTTTCTGCAGATCGACGTCTTCGATGCCCGAGCCATGGACCACATCCACCTGTTCGGGTTTCAGCTTCAGATCGCGTGCGAGGTTCTCCGCGAGGAAATGCAACGTTTCGATGCGCTCGGTGAACAGCACGATACGGTCGGAGGGATTGGATGGATCCCAGCTTAGAAATCCACCAGGCTTTAACATTTCTACCAACCGCCGGTATTTGGTGAAACTGTCGGGTCCAACGCGCTCTAAAGCTTCGGCGATGCCAGCCAGTGTGATGCGGTCTCTCTCCGCATCCGAGCCAGTCTCCTTCTCGGTCTTGCGTAGGCGATGGCGAACGGTCGCCAAGCAGGCAGCCGGCGAAGAGAAGAGCGATTTCTCCAGAACCGTTTTGAAGAGAAGCTGCCCGGCGCGGCGAGCTTTATCAAAGGACAAAAAGCGCGCATCGGCGAGGCGGTCGTACGCAGCTTCCTCTTCCGGAGATGCTTGGACAGCGTGCTTACTCACTTGACGTTCCAGGAACGAACCAGCCACCTGCTCCTGAATGTGTTTTTTGTAACGGCGCAGGAATAGGCCCTTGATATCGTCCGGGCCGTAGTCATCCGGATTAGCTATGGCCGTCGGGTTCAGCATGTTCATTAAGCTCGCGAAGGAGGCGGCTTTACCGTCGTGCGGCGTCGCGGAGGCCATGATGAGCGTATCTGAGCGGCGGGACAGTAGATCGGCGAGTCTGGCCCGCAGAGACAGCTTGGAGCCACGGAATGCGACATTGTGGGCTTCGTCGATAACGATCACATCCCAATAGCTCTTGTCCGCCCAAACCCGGAACTCGGCGTTCTGCTTCAAGGTGTCAATGGAGATGATGGCCTTGTCGAAATAATGAAAGGGATTCGCGTTCGTAGGGATACGGTTCCGCACACGTTCCAGTCCCACTGAATCGAGACGGACGAGCGGGATAGTGAATCGCGACCAAACCTCTTTTTGGAA
>JBAUOG010001003.1:0-40774 GCA_049579625.1 Bryobacteraceae bacterium | reverse complement strand
CTCGTCTTCTATTGGGCGGAATTGGAGCGTCAGGTTCGCGTCGAAGGAGAAGTCGCGAAGGTCTCGCGGGCTCTGTCGGAGGCCTATTTCGCCACCCGTCCCAGGGGGAGCCAACTTGGTGCCTGGGCTTCTCGACAGAGCCAAGTGGTGGGCTCCAAGGCAGAACTTGAAGGGAAGCTCGAGCAGTTGGAGGCGCAGTTCCAGGCGGCCGGGCCGGTTCCGGCACCCGAGTATTGGGGTGGGTATCGCGTCAAGCCAGTAAGCTTCGAGTTCTGGCAAGGCCGACCGGACCGCTTGCACGACCGGTTGCAATACAGCTTACGCGGGGATGGGAGTTGGCGCATCGATAGGCTTTCGCCATGAGTTCGAACCAACGTGCGCGTTTCATAGGTCACGTGCGTCTAAAACCTTTAGTGACACTTCCCGGTTGCCAGCGGGTTCTCTCGATCCTCGCCATCATCTTCCTAGCCTCCCCGGGGATTTCGGTCGCCCTCTGCGCAGCCGGCAAATCCGCGAATCCGCAGGTCGATGCCCTGATCAACCAGGTTGAAGGCCACTACAACCGGGCGCAGACGCTGGCGGTGGATTTCACCGAGACCTTCTCTGTCCAGGGCCGGGCACGCAAGCCCGAGTCCGGCACATTGGCGCTTCGAAAGCCGGGCCGCATGCGTTGGGATTATTCACAGCCCGCCGGCAAGGTGTTCGTTTCCGATGGCAAAGCGGTTTACTTGTATACGGCGGACGACCAGCGGGTTGAGCGTTCCTCCCTCAAAGCCAGCGAGGACATGCGGGCGCCGCTAGCATTTTTACTAGGGCACCTCGACATGAAGAAGGAGTTTGCGTCGTTTGACACACATCCAGCTGAGGGCGGAACATGGCTAGAGGCCCTGGCAAAGAATGACCGAGTGCCCTACGAGAGGATTCAGATGTTGATTGCCGCTGGTGGTTTCATACGCCAGCTCAAGATCCTCGGCCGGGACGATTCGCAGCTCTGGTTTCTGTTTACCAACGAAAGGGTGAACCCGGCGCTCAACAACAAGCTGTTTGAGTTCGCCATTCCTGAGGGAGCGGAGGTGGTGGATTCGGTGACAACGGAGCAGGAGAACTGACGCAAAGTGGCTGAGTTCCTTTTACGATACGCGGATGCCCGGGGCCAGGTGCATGAGCAGCTTGCCGAAGCCGCCACGGAACGTGATGCCCGTGAGCGTTTCGCGCAACAAGGTTTTCTGGTCTACTCTGTTCGTGCCCGCGATCTGAGCGCCCGGCTGGGCGGGTTTCAGATCCGCCGCAAAGTAGTCAACCTCGAGAAGTTTCTAATCTTCAACCAGCAGTTCGTGACCCTGATTCGGGCCGGCCTCCCGATTCTGAAAGGTCTGGATCTGCTGGCGG
Organism: Bryobacteraceae bacterium; assembly: GCA_049579625.1. GTDB lineage: Bacteria > Acidobacteriota > Terriglobia > Bryobacterales > Bryobacteraceae > CAJCIT01. Next base: position 39,385 of record JBAUOG010001003.1, on the reverse strand, counting down.
ACCGGCTGACCGATCCGAAACTGGGTCGCTATATCAAGGCGGTCCGCGACGAGGTTAAGACCGGTACAACCCTTTCCGATGCTTTTGCGAAGCAAAACGTGTTCCCACCCATCTACGTCACAACCGTGTTGGCGGGCGAACGGAGCGGCGCGCTCGTGGAGGTGCTCGATCGCTTCCTGACTTATCAGCGGCTGACGCTCGCGGTCCGGAAGAAACTGCTGTTGTCGCTGATGTATCCGGCCGTGCTCATTGTCCTGGTTGTGTTGCTGATCGTGTTTCTAGTCACTTACGTGGTTCCCAACTTCGCCGAACTGTACAAGAGCATGCAGGCGAAGCTGCCAGCGCCCACACGGATCCTGATTGCCGTGGGCACCACCGCTCGAAGCTACATCCTGTTGGGATTCGCTGTTTTAGTCGCCGCGGGAGTCGCCGCCTGGCTGTGGTCGAGACGCGAGTCTGCCCAGGAGACGCTCGACAACATCAAGCGGCGCATACCGATTTTTGGCGAGATCTGGACCAAGTATCAGGTGGCCCAGTTCGCTCGCGTGTTGAGCACCCTGCTGATCGGCGGTATCCCGCTCACGCAGGCACTTTCGACATCTGGTCAGAGTCTGGGGACCGTACTGATGAAGAAGGCCCTCGACCGGGCATCCAGCCTGGTGCGGGAAGGTAAGTCCCTTTCGTCAAGTCTGAATGAAACAGGTATCTTTCCATCGCTTTCGATTGACATGATGGAGGTAGGGGAATCCACCGGCGCGCTGCCGCAGATGCTGAACAGCGTGGCTGAATTCTATGAAGACGATGTCTCCACGAAAACGTCGGCGGCTTTGTCGCTGATTGAGCCTGCCATCATGATCTTTATGGGGATCTTCGTGGCCTTCGTGCTGGTAGCGCTGTATCTACCGATCTTCTCGTTGGCGGACTCGATTCGATAACCATGGCGACTGAAACTGTAAAACTCAAAGATCCGGCGGAGGAACTCGAACAAGCGCAGGCACTGGCCCGGCGCTACCGCTGCGAATTCATTGATCTGAAGTCGGCGTTCATCGATCACGAACTGTTCCGCACGGTTCCGGTCGACCTCATGTTCCGTTACCATTTCGTGCCCCTCCGGGACACGGCGGGTACGCTCGAAATCGCGCTCTCCGACCCGCGTCAAGTGGTGTTCATGGATGAGTTGTCGCTGCTTCTCGGGCGCAAGCTTAGGGTCAAAGTAGCGACCTATTCGCAGATCTCCGATCTGCTGAAGAAAACCGAGCAATCCCAGCGCGTGCTCGAAGAAGTAACTGAAGGCTTCACGCTCGACGTGGTCAGCGAAGAGAACGCCGACGAGACCCTCTCGATTGACAAGCTTACTTCCGACGACAGCAACATCGCGCCGGTAATCAAACTGGTGGATACGACCATTTTCAATGCGCTCGAGCGGCGCGCCAGCGATATCCACATTGAGACGCGCGACCAGGAAGTGGCTATCAAGTACCGCATCGACGGCGTGTTGCAGTACGCGATGAACCCGATCTCCAAAGAATGGCACTCCGCCGTTATCTCGCGCATTAAGGTTATGAGCGAGCTCGACATCGCCGAACGGCGTGTTCCGCAGGACGGCCGTTTCCGGGTCCGCTATAAAGGCCGGCTGATCGACTTTCGCGTCTCAGTCATGCCGACAATCCATGGTGAAGACGCCGTGCTCCGCGTGCTCGATAAGGAGTCGATGAGCGAGAAGTTCTCTAAGCTCTCACTCGACGTGGTGGGCTTTGCCGAGCAGGATCTGACGAAGTTTCGCCGGTACATTAAGGAACCGTACGGCATGGTGCTGGTGACCGGGCCGACTGGATCCGGCAAAACAACCACCCTGTACGCCGCTCTGAGCGAGATTAAGAACGACGAAGACAAGATTATTACCATCGAGGATCCTGTGGAATACCAGATCAAGGGAATCACCCAGATCCCGGTGAATGAAAAGAAGGGGCTGACATTTGCTCGTGGGTTGCGATCCATTCTGCGTCACGATCCGGACAAGATCCTGGTCGGTGAGATCCGCGATCAGGAGACCGCGCAGATCGCCATCAACGCGGCGCTCACTGGGCACTTGGTATTCACCACCGTGCACGCAAACAACGTGCTCGACGTATTGGGGCGCTTCCTGAACATGGGTGTGGAGCCTTACAATTTCGTCTCCGCTCTCAATTGCATTCTGGCCCAGCGTTTGGTGCGCGTGATTTGCCCGCATTGCCGGGTTCGGATTAAATACGATGATTCGTATTTAGTGGAGAGCGCGCTGGACCTGGAAACCTGGTCGTCGTTTGAGTTCTTCGAGGGACGCGGCTGTATGGAGTGTTCGGGCACCGGCTTCCGCGGACGCACGGCCATCCACGAGTTGTTGAACCTGAGCGAACCGATTCGGGAGATGATTCTGGACCGGCGGCCGGCGTCCGAGATCAAGCGGACCGCGCGTGAAGAAGGCATGGGCTTCCTGCGGGAGTCGGCCATCGACCGTGTGCGCCAGGGCGTTACCACGCTGCGCGAGATCAACAAAGTAACCTTCATTGAAAGCTAGGTAGATTGCGTGTCCCCCATCTCGTTCTTCAAGCGCCTTGTCTCCGAGCCCGCGCCCGATTACTTGTTCGAAATGAGCGAGAACGCGCTGGCGTCGGTGTTGCCGTCTGATCCTTCCGCGATTCACGAAGAGAAGGTAGCGCCCCAGTCACTGGCCGTCTCGCCGGCATCGTCGAATCTGGTGAATCCGGAGGCCTACCGCCTGGCGCTGGCCAAGCTCGCTCCTCTGACAAATGGCCGCAAGCCGAGCGCTGGGTTGGTGGTGCCGGATTACGCGTTGCGGATGGCGATTCTCGATTTCGACGAATGGCCGGACAGCGAAGAACAGCGCTTGGCTCTGGTCCGGTTTCGACTTCGCAAGAGCCTGCCGTTTGCCATAGAAGAAGCGCAGGTCTCGTTTGCGCCCCAGAGCAGGGAAGCTGGGAAAGTGGAAGTCCTGACCGTAGCCATCGATCGCCGTATTCTCAGCGAGTACGAAGATGTGTTCAAGGCCGGTGGATTTCGCGTCGGCCTGGTTGTGCCATCGAGTGTTGCATGCCTGCCCCTGTGCTCTTCCCCTGCCCCCCCTTCTGAAGGGCGACCCGGTGTGGCGCTCCTGCTGAAGCTGAGCGGGGCCATCTTGACAACTATGCTGCTGGACGGCGATAAGATCAGGCTCGTCCGCTGCGTTGATTTTTCGGAACCGTTTTCCGAAGAACTGCCCACCCCGACGCGGGCGTTTTCGGTGATCGAAGACACTATGCCGGTGATGCAACAGACCATCGCGTACGCGGAGGATGAACTGGGGCGGAACGTGGATCGCTTGCTGTTGACCGGCTTTGGCCAGGCCGCCACCGCGATCGGTGAGTTGGCCGCCAACGAATTCCAGGTGAAATGGGATTTTCTGAAGTCGCGCTTCGCACCGGCGCAGGATTACGCAGGCCTGCTAGGCTTGCTGGAGCAGTACGCAGCATGATAGGCAATCCGGTAGTGACAATCAATTTGGCATCGGAGCCGTTCCGCCGCGAACGAGCCCGGAATGCGGCGTTGGTGGCCGCCTGCTCGGTCCTGTCGATCTTACTGATTACGCTGGTCAGCCTGGTGTTTCACGAGCGCGGACGGGCCGCCAAGCTGCGAAAAGAGATTGAAGTCCAGCGCGTGGAGCTGGCGAAATATCAACGCGAGCAAGGACGTTTTAGAGGCATTCTGGGTAAGCCTGAGAACGCCGACGTGTTCTCCGAAAGCGCCTTCCTGAACCAGTTGATCGCACGCCGCGCCGTGAGTTGGACCATGGTGTTCGACGATCTGCAAACGGTGCTGCCCTACAACGTGCGGCTGGTTTCGGTGCGGCTTCCTCAGGTGGCAGCCGGTGACGACCCCGCCTCCAACCACATCCAGCTCGACATGTTTGTCGGCGCCGAAAAGCAGGAAGCGGTGATTGAACTGCTGCAGCGGCTCGAGCAGTCGCCCAGTTTCGGTTCCGCTGCGCTGGTAAGCCAGCAGCCGCCGGCACAAAACGAACCTTATTTCCGTTTTCGGGTCTCTGTTCCTTATGTTCAAAAGTTTTAAGCAACGGATGAGTTCGGAGCTGAGCACCCGCGCCGCAACGCAGGGGGCCGGGTTCTGGCTTCAAGTGACGGCCTCCGCACTACTGTTTTTGAACTTGATCGCGCTGTACTTCTACTTCGCGCCTCCCGGTGGTTCGCGTCGCGAGCTGACGGCGCAATCCGCGCAGATCCATCGTCAAATGCTGGCGTCCCGCTTCGCGGCGCAACGGCTGGAAACGGTTTCCGGGAAGGTCCAACTAGCTGGAACCCAGACCACTGTTTTCGAAAGCAAGTACTTCCTGGCCGGCCGTGAAGCCTATCGCAAGATGTTTTCCGATCTCGAAAAACTGACGCACGAAGCCGGCCTCCAGCAGCGCGATGCTGTGGTTACCGAAGAGCCGATTGAGGGGTCCAAAGATCTTACCCTGCTGAATCTCTCAGTGAACCTCGAGGGAACATATTCCGATCTGACGCATTTCCTCTACGCGGTAGACCACACACCCAGCTTGCTGATTCTTGATACGCTCAACGCGGCGCCTCAACAAGGTACGGAGCGGCTTAACCTGGCTGTGAAATTCCTGACCGTGATGCGCGAAGCTCCGGCGGGTGCGCCAATTGCCACGCCTGCACCTCCCGCGGCGGCAGCAAAGCCCACGACGGAGCCTGCTGCGGCTGTGTCAACTCCCACAACTGTGTCTCCCGCGGCCGGGGCCGTTGGCGCGAAAACGCCGCCCGCGAATGTGCCTCCCGCACCTGGAGCAAAGCCATGAGTGTGGCGACCGCGCCGGGAAAGCTGAAGTTCGGGGCGGAGCCAAAGAAGCTGGCGCTGCTGGGGCTTTTTCTCGTGATCGCGCTTGTGTTGTGGATTCGGGCGTATACCGGTTCCGGCGATGTGCCCGTGCCGCCTACTGTATCCACCACCGAAGCCGCTGTCGCGCCGAAGACCTTACCGATTGCAGAACCGCCTCCCGCGGGACAGTCGCAGGCACGCAACCGGCGTCGATTCCAGAGCGGCAATGAACGTGGCGCTTTGCAGATGCGGCCCGTGGATCCGACGCATGGCGACGTTGATCCGACCCTGCGTCTCGATTTGCTCGATCGGTTGGGTAACGTGAAGATGGTCGGGGCCGGACGAAGTCTGTTTGCCATGGGGACCCAACCAATAACGGCGGCAGAAGCGGCCAAAATCAAGGGGCCGATCATCCCAGTTGGTCCCAAACCGCCTCCGGCCCAACCGCCCGTCTCCCAAGGCCCTCCATCGCCCGCGCCGATCACACTCAAGTTCTATGGCTTTATACGTCCCGTGACGCCCGGCGCACCGAGACGAGGCTTCTTCCTGGATGGCGACGTGATCCTGGTCGCTACGGAAGGTGAGATTCTCAAGCAGCATTACCGCATCGTCAGCCTGAAGGAAAACCGGGCTACGTTTGAAGATACGACCACCAAGACTCAGCAAGACCTGGCCTTGACCCCGGAGGCCCATGAAAACTAGGCAGCTCCAACCTCCTCTCTCGGTTCAAGAGCGCGAGCGAGGATCGGCCTTGCTGGTCGTCTTCCTGTTTGCCGCGACGATCGCCATTTTCCTCTATGCCGAACTTCCCATTGTGGTCATGGAAGCGCAGCGCCAGAAAGAACAAACCCTCATGGACCACGCGGCCCAATATCAGCGAGCCATTCAGGTCTATTTCCGGAAAAGTCACACGTATCCGCCAACTATCGACGCACTCGAGAACACCAATAACATGCGCTTCTTGCGCCGGCGTTACACAGATCCGATGACCGGCAAAGATGATTGGCGCATCCTGCACATGGGTCCGGCCGGCGTGACTGATTCGTTGGTGAACCCTCTCGCAGCAGCGGGCCTCCCCGGGCAAACTGGTCAAAGCGGCTTCGGACAGAATGCCTCCGGGCAGGATGGCTTTGGTAGCAGCGGGTTTGGGCAAGCGACGAATACCGCCGCAAGCTCGAACTCGACTCAGTTGCAAGCTAACGATCCGAACGCCACGGTTGACCCCAACCAAGCCGGGCAGAACGGTGACAGCGGCATCGCCCAGGCGAATCGACGGCGACGGCCCCCGACCGCTGTTGCCGGCGCGAATGGCCCACAAGATCCGAACGCGCCCGAGGCGCAGAACGAGCCGGTTAGTAGCGAGCCGACGCAAGGCGGGGACACCACGGCCCTGGGCGTGCCCAATTCTACTGGACAGCAGCCGGCGGGCGGCGATCAGAACGGCCAAGCTAACCCGAACGGCAATCCGAACGGACCTGGCGCTCCCAACGCAAATGCGACCTTGGCTAACCAGATCATGCGGAACCCTGCCACGAGCCCTGCCGCTCCAACTGGTGCGACGCAGCAACAGACTGGCACATCCAGCGGCAACCCAAACCCGATCATTGGTGGTTCCATAGCGGGGGTTGCCAGCAAGGTACACGGCAGAGCCATCAAGATATATAACGATCAGACCGACTATGCCAAGTGGGAGTTCATCTACGACTTCCGCAAAGACACCGGTATGACCGCTGGGAACAACCCGCAAGGCAACATTCCCCTCCAGAACGGCGCACCTGGGATGAACACTAGCGGCCAGAGCGGCAGTTCCTTCAGTCAAAGTGGCAGCTCCTTCGGTCAGAGCACCAACCAGAACACGGCCAATCAGAACTCACCGCCCGCCAGCTCAAACACGAACCCTACCCCGAATCAGTAGCTTCGGCGGGGCCTTTTCACGTTTGGAAGCTCCTTGAACCTCTGCCACGTTACGATAAGGTTCTGAACGCCTGTTGCTGCGCGTAAGCATGAGCATCGTGAGAATCATTAGCTTCTTGAAGCGCCCCCTTGCGGACCGCACTGCGTGTCTCATCATCCTGACCTGCTTCGCCGTTTCGCGTTTGTTGTATTTCCTCGCAGGTGTCCGTTTCGAGGCGGCGCGGCCACTCGCGGGCTTCTTCCAGATTATGGATCCGGTGCTGCTGCGAGACCGGCTTTTTGAAACGACCTGGTATATGCATACGCAGCCGCCTGCTTTGAATTTCTTTATCGGCTTGGTGCTAAAGGCGACGCCGTCGATCGAAGCTGCTTCCGTCGTGCTTGCTGTCTGCTGGCTGATACTCGGAATTCTGCTTTCGGTTCTTCTGTATCAGTTGCAACGAGAGTTCAGCGTCTACCCCATGGTGGCGATGCTGACGACGGCCTGGTTCATGGTCAGCCCGGGAGTCGATCTCTTCGAAAACCTTTTGATTTACGAGTACCCTCTGCTGGTCATGCTGGTGGTGGCGGCGTGGGCGTTGCTGCGCTTCGTTCGGACACGAAGCATCGCCAACGCCGTCGCCTTCTTCACAATGATCGTGCTGTTAGCCTACACACGTTCCCTTTTCCACCTGCTGTGGGTGGTGGTGGTCGTGGCGGCTTGCCTGTGGGCGTCCCGACCCACGGGCAGAAGCAAGGCCGTGTACGTGCTAGCCGCCCTTACCGTAGCGCTCGTATTTGGCTTGTTCCTTAAGAACTATGTTCTGTATGGGAAGTTCACCAGCAGCACCTGGCTGGGGTTCAACCTTCGCACGGTGACCAGCCACCAGTTGCCTGACGATCTCAGGCAACAGCTTTTCCGGGACGGCGTGATTTCCGGTCTTTCGGTGGTGGATGATCCAAGCTCATTGAGCTTCTTCGCCAAGTACCTTCATCCCGTTCCGAAGACCGGCATCCCAATTCTCGACCAGAAGGTAGACTCAACTGGCCGTGACAATTTCAACAACCTCGAGTACTTTCAGGTTCAAAAGTACATAGCGGAGGACGCGAAGGTGGTTGTGAAACGATATCCGCAATCTCTGATCAAATCCATGGCTATTGCGTGGTTTACCTACTTCTTCCCGACCGGCGATTTCCCGGACTTTCGCATCAATAGGCCGAAGATCTTTGCCTGGGATCGAGCCTTCAACGTGGTTTTCTTTGGTCAATGGAAGGATGCGACCGATCGAAAAGGGCTGCGCCGCGAAGGGATTGGCCCTGGCATGATTCTCTACATGGGAACGTACCTTGTAATCGCTCTGCCGCTTCTGTTTGGATATGGATGCTGGCGGTTGTGGCGGACCTGGAAAACTACGCCGCGCGATCGTGCCTTGCTAGCTTCCTTGGGATTCATGCTATTCAATGTTTTCTTTGTCACGGGAGTCGCGAACACCCTATCGAGTTTCGAAAACAATCGTTATCGATTCCCACTCGATGGCTTTTTCGTGACACTGCTCGGCATGGCCATTTCGCAGTGGTTGAAGAGCCGCGGCGGAGACATGGCGGGAGCTGACGCTGGCGCCGGTGGCGAGATGCCGGCAAAGGCAGCAGCCCGCTCATCCAACGACTTACCTGGCCGGGTCCTTCGCTAGAATCAAAGGTCAGGGAGTTAGGCCTTACTGCATTTTTCTCTTTGATCACCTTCACGATGCGCTCCTTACTCGCACCAATCCTTCTGACGATGCTGTCGATGGCGGCAACCGCTCAATCCCTCCAGGAGTTTCAGAAGAAAGTAACAGAGTTCACGCTGGCGAATGGATTCCATTTCATTGTGGTGGAACGCCACGACGCCCCGGTGGTTGCGTTTAATTCCTATGTCAACGCAGGATCCGTGGACGACCCTGCTGGACAGACCGGCATTGCGCATATGTTTGAGCACATGGCGTTCAAAGGGACCTCTACCATTGGCACCACCAACTGGGGCATTGAACGGCAGCAACTTCGCGATATCGAGAAAGCTTACGACAACTTTGAGGAGGAGCAGAACAAGGGCCCGCGCGCCGATCCCCAGAAGTTGGAGCAATTGCTCAGCCGGCTGAAGACCGAGATAGATCTGGGTGAGAAGTACGTGAACCAGAACCTCTTCGCGCGGATCATCGAAGCGAACGGCGGGTCCGGTTTGAACGCACAGACGTCGAATGACTCCACTGTCTTTTATTACAGCCTGCCTTCGAACCGGGCTGAGCTCTGGTTTTTGCTCGAATCACAGCGCTTTTACGACCCAGTCTTTCGCGAGTTCTATAAAGAGAGGGAAGTGGTGCTGGAAGAACGCCGGCAGAGCACCGACTCGAATCCCGAGGGCCTGTTGCGAGAGGCGTTTGCCGCTACTGCTTTCGAGGCTCACCCATATCATAATCCGACGGGCGGTTGGCTGAGCGACATTGTGAATTTTCGCTTGCGGGACGCGCTTGCTTTCTACAAGAAATACTACGTCCCCTCCAACATCACGTTCGGGATTGCGGGCGACATCAATGCCGCGGACGCCCGCCGCTTGGCCGAGAAATACTTCTCGATCATTCCGGCGGGGACCGCTCCTCCGTTAATTCACACGGTTGAGCCGATGCACCGGGGTGAGCGCAAAGCGGTCGTGGAGTCGGATTCGCAGCCGATCGAATTGATTGGCTACCGACGCCCGTCTGAAAGATCTCCGGACGACGCCGTTCTGGAAGTGATTGCCGAGGTCCTGTCCGGTGGGAGGACCGGAACGATTTATAAAGACCTTGTGCGAGATAAGAAGGTCGCGCTGTCGGCCGGAGCCCTCGCGGCATTCCCAGCAGGTAAGTACCCCAATCTCTTCGTGCTGTACATTTATCCGAATTTGGGGAAGTCGCTGGAGGAATGCGAGAAGCCGCTGATGGAAACCATTGAACGCCTGAAGACTCAGAAGGTGGACGAAGCCACGCTCAAGCGGATTAGGGCTCAATTGCGGCTGTCGCTGATCAGCAGGCTCGAGACGAACGAGAGCTTGGCGTCAGAAGTCGCGTCCTATTACGCGATTTATGGAGACTGGCGAAAGCTGTTTACCGAGCTTCAGGATTATGACAAAGTGACTGCCGACGACGTTATGCGCGCGGCCAAACAGTACTTCGTTTCCGAGGAACGAACGATTGCCTGGATTGTACCCGTGTCTGGCGCCCGGGCATCTGAGCCGGACAAGGCTTCTTCGCCGGGTGTCAAATGATGAGCAACCGGGTACCCGTGCTCCCACGAGTTCTGACCTGCATGTTTCTGGCATCAGCATTCTTGTTCGCACAGCCCGCGAAGCCGCCAACCAAGCCGCAGCCTGGCAACAAAGCGCCCGAGAGCAGCGATTCAATTGTCGTTCGGGAGCCCGGACCTCTTCCTTCACCGCTGGCCCTGGTGTACCCTCCGTTGGGCGAAATCCATATTCCTAAGCCCGTCATCGTCACACTCTCAAACGGGATGAAAGTGTACTTGCTGGAGAACCACGATCTGCCAATAGTTCGTGGCACAGCAGTGATTCGTACCGGGAACTTGTTCGACCCAAAGGACAAGCGCGGTTTGGCGACACTGACCGGAGTCACCATACGCAGCGGCGGTACGACGTCCATGACAGGCGACGAACTGGACGAGAAACTGGAAGGCATCGCTGCCTCTATCGAATCCGAGATCGGGGAATCGAGTGGCGGCGGTGGGTTCTCGTGTTTGAGCGAAAACACCGATGCCGTGCTGGGCTGGTTCCGGGATGTCTTAACAACTCCCGAGTTCCGGCAGGACAAGGTGGATCTTGCGAAGACGCAGATGAAGAGCGAGATCTCCCGCCGCAACGACGACGCGGCGGGGATTGCGAGCCGTGAGATCCTGCGCGTTGTGTACGGTCCCGATACGCCCTATGGCGGAGAAGAGACGTATGCCACGGTGAACGCGATTACTCGCGACGACATACGCGCTTTCTATCAGCGCTACTACTTTCCGGCTAACATAATTCTCGCCCTTTATGGCGATTTTCAGACTGCGGACATGCAGCAAAAGATTGAGACGGCCTTCGGCTCCTGGAAGATGACACAGGAAAAAGTGCCTCCGTTCCCACCGGTGGATGCCAAGCCCGATCCCGGAATATTTGTGGTGACGAAAGTGGACGTCACGCAGACGTTCTTCGAAATCGGACATCTCGGAGGACAATTCAACAGCAAGGACTATCCGGCGCTGTCTGTGGCAGCCGATGTCCTCGGTGGGGGATTTAGCAGCAGGCTCTTTCGCGAGGTTCGGAGCCGGCTCGGATACGCGTATTCGATTGGTGCCTCGTGGGATGCGAGTTACGACCACCCAGGCGTCTTTCTAATCGGGGGCAGCACCAAATCTCAGACAACCGAGGAGACGATCGCGGCCGTCCTGAAAGAAGTGGATCGCTTGCGAACGGCTGAGGTGACCGACCAGGAACTGAACACAGCAAAAGACTCAGCGTTGAACAGTCTCGTGTTCGCATTTGAAAGGCCGGTGAGCACGCTGACGCGTCTTGTGACCTATGACTATTTTGGTTACCCGGCCGACTTCCTCCTTCGGTACCAGCATGGACTGGAGGCGGTTACTAAGGCTGACGTGCTGCGGGTGGCAAAGGAATACTTTAACCCCGAGCGCTTCAGTATTGTCGCGGTCGGAAATCCAAATAATTTCGGGGGGCCGCTGAGCGAGCTCAGTCTTCCAGTTAAGGCGTTGGATGTATCAATGCCTCTCGATCAGCCTGTTCAGACCACCGAAGAAAAGCTGGCAGGTCGGCAATTGCTCGCCAAGGCCTTTGACCAGGCTGGCGGCGCCGCGCGCTTCAGTGCGATTCAGGACTTCACCCAGGCCGAGCAGTTGCAGACCCGAGCCAATCCGAAGAAACGTGACGCAACCGTTCGATTCATTGCGCCCGAGACGATTCGCGAAGAACAGGACCTGGAAGACGGCCGTCACCTGATTGTGTTCTCGAATGGCAAAACAGGCTGGGCCAACTCGGGAAGTGGCACCGATGACCTGCCGGAAGAGGCGTTTCCTACCATCGCCGCTAACATGTCCCACCGGCTTTTGTTCATTCTTCGGAAGCTTAGCAAGAATCCGGATCAGGCCACGTATACCGGTCAGGGTGTTTATGAATGGCTGGACCCGGACGGCCAGCCAATCAATCTGGTCGTGGATGAAAAAACGGGTGCGATCGTGAAAATCCGGTTCCGTCAAAAGGGCGTGGTTGAGGAAACCTTTTCCGACTGGCGCGACGTCTCCGGAATGAGGCTGCCGTTTCACGCCGACCTCGTGCAAAACGACAAACCGGTTGCGGCGAGAACGATAGTCGCGTTGAAAGTAAATACTCACTTAAATCTGGAAGAGTTGAAGAAACGACCGTGAAAACCCTGGTCTCTTTTTTGATGTGTGCGGCGTGCGTGTTCGCGCAGCCGGTTGATAAAGGAAAGCAGATTGTGGAGGACGCCATCGGTGCTCTGGGCGGCCAACATTTTCTCCAGATGCAGAATCGGGTCGAGTCGGGACGGGCCTATTCGTTCTACAACGAGGAGATCAGCGGCCTGGATATCGCAACTATCTACACGGAGTACCTGCCCAGCCAGCCGGAGAACGGTGTGGCAGTGCGCGAACGGGAGGTCTTCGGGAAAAAACAAGACTATTCCGTTCTCTTTCTCCAGGATCAAGGTTGGGACGTCACGTTTCGTGGAGCCCGGCCGGTACCTGACCCGAGCCTTAAACGGTATCTGAACTCCACGCGGAATAACATTTTCTACCTACTGAGGGTGCGCTACAAGGAACCCGGCATGGAGTTCGACTACGTCGGGAGGGACGTCTTGCAGAATGTCGAAGTGGTGACGGTCGACATCAGCGACGCCCAAGGGCAGGTCGTTCACGTCGTTTTTGACAAGCTGACCAAGCTGCCGATACGTCAGACCTTTTCCTACCTAGATCCGGAAACCAAGCTGCGAATGGAGGAAACCACCGAATTTGGAAACTTCCGTGATGTGGGAGACGGCGTGAAGATGCCGTTCGCCATTCGCCGCGAACGCAACGGGCAAAAGGTCTATGAGCTCTACGCCAACAAAATTACAGTGAACCAGGCACTTCCGCCCAAGATGTTTGAACTTCCTCCCGGCGTCAAGGTTCTGCACCAAATGAACAATTAGCGATTTGGTAAGCCGGCTTCTGTGAGTCCGCCCCCCGGCGCGCTTCCCTTGAAAATCGCGCTCTGTTGTAATAACCGACGATTGGAATCGTCTTCTGTCCAGGCACGAACTGAACTCAGCATGAGCGCCGGAGTGCACAACGAGCAATGATGAAAACGGATGCCGACCGGGCACAGGCACCTGTGTCCCAAGGCACGCACACATCTCCGTATCTTCGCCGAAGCCCGTCGCCGCGTGGACACAGCGAGCCTCTCCCCAGGTCAACAACACTGTTTTCAGGGCAACAGTGAGCGCGTAAGTGAGGCCGATGATCCTGCTCGAAACCTTGCTTCAGGACCTGCGTTACGGGGCACGTATGTTGCTCCGGGATGCCGGGTTTACCGCCACGTCGGTCTTTGCGCTGGCGCTCGGTATCGGCGTCAATACGGCGGTCTTCACGGCCTACAAGGCATTCGTCGTACGACCTCTCGATGCACGCGACTCCGCCATGGTGGTTAACTTCGCGCTTCGTCTGCAATCCGGCGGAACCGAGGCCAGATTCAGTTATCCGGATTACGACGATTATCGGGAGCATCTCCATTCGATCACCGGTGTTATTGCGTTCTGCCTCGACCAGTTGCGCCTCACCGATGCCGGCGGCATGGTCAGCCAGCGCAGTGCGGCGGCCGGATCGCTGATCGGGAGGCTAGGGCTGCTGCTGCCGAGTGCGAGCAACGCGGAGTTCGCCAGCACCTTCATCGTTTCGGAGAACTACTTCTCGGTGCTGGGTGTCGGGGCCATGCGCGGCCGCACCTTCGAATTCATAGGCCGTCCCGAGCTCGCGGCCTCGCCTTCGGTTCTCATCAGCGAGAATTACTGGCAGCGGCGGTTCAACGGCGATCACGCGGTGCTCGGTAAGAACATCCGCCTCAACGGCGCGACGTTTACCATCATCGGAATCACACCTCGCAACTTCGTCGGCACCAGCGTGATCGTGCCGGACTTCTGGCTGCCGCTCAGTCTTAATCCGCTCATCCATCCTGAAAGCAAGCGGCTGCGTGACCGCGACGACCAATGTTGTCGAGTGTTTGGTCGCCTCGCTCCCGGAGTTAGCATGACCCAGGCACAGGCGGAGACAACCCTGATGGCCTCGCACCTGCGCGCTCTGCACGATCCGCATTCCGACCAGAGTAAAGGTGTTACAGCGTTGATCTCGCCAGGCTCCCCGTTTCCCGGCAAGATGAATGCCAGCTTGAGACTTTTCCTGGCTATCGCACTCGTTGCGACTTGGCCACCCTCCCGGCGGGCGATGCGAGTTGATCCTGTGATGGCGCTCAGACATCCGTAGCCTGACTCGCAAACTTCACACTTGGACTGCCGTCAAGAGCTCTTGAGGTAAACGCTAGTCCGCCGGCGCGCCCGCGGTCCGCCACGCAAACATCAGGAACGATGACGCTGTGAGGTCGATCGCCGGCTCGGTAGTAGCGTACGACTCGACATTGTCCACGAAAACCGCTGCGTTGGGATCGTTGTAATTGTTAAACGCAGCATAGGCGTCAACGCCGTTCGCGGGACAAATGCGCATGTTTGTCACGAAGCCACCCGACTGAACATCGGTATAGCTGTTTGGCCCCTCGACCGAGGCGCCCGCCAGAACAGGATTCGACCCGTCCAGGGACCCGACGAGATTGGCCACTTGGTGCTGCATGCAATCGGGGAAGGTGCTGCCGTCACCAACTATGAGCGAGATGCCCCAGGCATTGGCGCCCAGAATATTGGCCGCCCACTGCCGCGAATACTGCTCGTAGGTCCCGGAGCCAGTCAGATAATCGTATTCCTTCGCCTCGACGGCCAGCCCAGAACCGTGTGTTGTGGTATCAAACTGAGCCCACGCGAAGCCGAAGCCGAAAGGATCGGTGGCAGCCTGGGCTACGGCATTATCCAGTTCCTTCTTCATGTCGGCCAGCAACGCAGCTTTGCTGGTTGCAAGTCCGCCAGGGTTTCCGGCGTCAGAAATAGCCCGATACAACTCAAAGTGCGCCAAGCCGCTTACATCGTACAGGTTGAGCGTGTCCGCGGCATCGTTTGGGCCAGTAATGTATGCATTCGCCCAATAGGCGGCTTTATTGAGGTAGTAGCTGGCGTTAGTGTGCGGCAGGCCAGGGGGCGGCGTGTTGCAACCGGATAGCGCATTGAAGAGTTCGGTGGCGCCAAGCTCCAAATCGTCACGCCACTCCACTTCCGGATAGAAATCGTAGGGGGCTGTGGTCAGCAGAGTGTTGTTTATGTTCGCATTGGTCTGGGCCAGATCGAAAATATCCTCCGCGTTCTTCAGGCACTGCGCCGCGAAGGCCGGGTCACTGTTTCGATACACCTGGTATCCCACCGCAAAGGCTGCCGCAAGGCGGCCCGCAAGGTTCGGGCTGATCTTTGAACCAGATGGACCGGCGACGAACACCGGGCGGTTGCGGATGTACTTGAAGGGTGCTCCAGGATAGTTCGCAGCCGTGTCGTCTTGCGGAAGCCGCCAGATGTCATGGTCGCTGTAAAGGTACTGCGTGCCGGCAGGGCAGCCTCCTTGGCCAGTACCCTTCAGGACGCAACCTCCAGTACCGATGCCAACCTGATAGTAGAGTGTTTTGGTCGAATCGTCCCACATCTGCGATAACCATTGGAGGCCAAACTTCCCTTCTGCCGTGAAGTTGGAGGTCCATGAGCCGGAGCCCATCTGGTTTGGAAAATCGCGTACGCCGATCAGCATAAGCGCCACGGTGTAACTGTGGGTCTGTACAAACTTCAGGTAATCACCGGCGTCCCACCAGCCGCCGTCAACGTTGATAGTTGCCCCGGTTGGCGTGAGGTCATTGACCAGTACGTCGTTTTCGTCGATGTTGGGCGTCAGGTAGACTTTTGCATGCGCGTCGCTTTGGTGACCGGGCGCCGAACGGAGATCCGACGGAATGTAGTTGCTCCCGTCTCGCTCATTCTGGTAGAAGGTTAACGCGTTCGTGAGAGGCTCGGAGTAAATTGCGCTACCGGGCCCCACTTGAAACGACGGAGACACCACGTTGCCGACCTGAATGGTGTAGGTTCCTTGACACACACTGAAGTCAATCGCATTTACTTCGAAGGAAGTTGCCCCCACCCATGTTCCCTGATCGGCGCCCACCTTGCCCCTAAAGGCCGCGTTGCCTTTGGAATCGACAACCGTGAACTTAGTGCCCGCCGCCGAGGCCGGCGACATCAAATAAGCGCGGCTTTGCGCATTCGACTCGTAGCCGACCTGATTCACTCTGATGAATCCGGTCTGTGGCTTCGGTGAAGTCAGTGTCTGCGACATTAACGACGACCCGAACAAAACAGGTAACGCGACTGCCGCGCAAAGCACTCCGCGAAGATATTCTCGATTGTGAACTGTCTTACCGTGTAAAGGAACTTTCATTTCTTTTGGTTTCTTTCCATAGCCACTATACTGCCGTGCCAAAGTTTTTGAAACGGTGGGGGGCTAATTGTTGTACCAAAACTGGCAAGAGTTATCCGGAGGTATGACAGAAAACCCCTAGTACTGGTCTGTCTATTGAAGTGCCTGCATCGCGGTGACGCAGGCGCGATCGGCCGTTTCTTCGTTGCCGACCGCGTTCAGGAAGCCTTACCTGATCGCCATTTTGCGCTGCATTTCCTCGAGCGAAACGCCCTTCGTCTCAGGATAAAAGGCAAAGACAACGCAGAACTGCAGCACCATCATCGCCGCGAAGAACACAAAAGGCATGCCGCCCGACTTTGCAGCCATGATTGGGAAGATGAGCGATATGAGCCCATTCATTGCCCAGTGCGACAAACTCCCCAGGCTTTGTCCCTTGGCGCGGACCCGATTCGGAAAGACCTCGCTGATATAGACCCAGATCACTGCCCCTTGCGAGAACGCAAACGAGGCGATGTAGCCGATCAGAAGCCAGACCAGCAAGTTCTCGTACTTGTGGGTGAAAAAGACGACAGCGACTCCAGCCAAGCAGATGGCGGTGCCCACTGACCCGATCAGCAGCAGTGTTCTGCGTCCCACCTTGTCGATGATCGACATGGCAATCATGGTGAAAAGCAGGTTCGTCGCGCCCACGGCGACCGCCTGCAGGTCGCCTGAAACCTTGCTGAATCCCGCGCGCTCAAAGATGAAGTTGAGGTAGTAAAGGATCGCGTTGATTCCCGATAGCTGATTAAACAGTCCAATGGAGACCGCCAGGAATATCGGGAGTTTGTACTTGGCTGAGAAAAGCGGCTCATCGGCATGGCCATGTTCCAGGTCGATCGAGGCGACGATGTCCTGTAATTCGGTCTCGTAGTCCTCCTCGCCGACTTGCCGAAGCACTTCCCGCGCTTCAGAAACACGTCCCTTCTTAACAAGCCAGCGAGGACTTTCGGGTATGCCGAACAGCATCAGCAGGAAGAGCGCCGCTGGCGCCGCAGCCACGCCGAACATCCAGCGCCATTCCGAATCGCCGAAGTTCATGGTTCCGATTAGATAGTTCGAAAAATAGGCGAGAAGGATACCGAACACCACATCAAACTGAAACAGGCCGACCAGCCGCCCTCGCCATTTGGTCGGCGCAATCTCGGCTATGTACATTGGGCCGAGAACGGATGACCCGCCGATTCCCAGGCCGCCGATAAATCGGAAAAAAACGAGCGCACCCCAGTTCCAGGCAATGGCGCAGCCCACTGCGGAAACCACGTACAGAATCGCCATTCCACGGAGGCTGAAACGCCGCCCGTAGCGGTCGCCCGGGATTCCAGCTAACATCGCCCCAAGAATGGTTCCGAACAACGCGCTGAATACGGTGAAGCCCAACCAGAAATCGGTCAACCCATAAACCAGTTTTAAGTCGTGGGTTGTCCCCGCAATGACAGCCGTGTCGAAGCCGAAGAGCAAGCCACCGAGCGCCGCTACGATGCTGCTCCTGATGATGTACCCGTTCAGCGCGAATCCACTTTGTTTGTTGGCCACTCGTGATTGCCCCTTCAACTTTGAACGGACTTAGACCTGCCCGAAGCATCTTATTGTGCACCGTTGGATCGGCAATGTCCAACCAGAAAAGGGATGGGCCCACGAATGGGCTGCCGACCGGGGCCGACCCGGGACAGGCACCTGTGTCCCAAGGCGCGCACGCATCTCCGTATCTCGTCCCCGAAACCCGTCGCCGCGTGGACACAGCGAGCCTGTTCCCCAGATAAAACACTTGTTTTCAGGGCAACCGTGAGCGCCCGTAAGAGAGGCCGATGATAGCGCCTTCGCCACAACAGATCGTGAACATCTCGGAAAATCCGAGGGGCGCCGATTGCTGTTCGGGGTGCCTTGAAGGACAGGGAGGGCGCAAACACACGAAAAGCCCGGCGCTCTCGGAGGTGATACACCGGGCCTTGACACCAGACATGGCAGACTACAGGCGTCTGGCTGAGTCTATTACACTCACCCTTTCACTTGTGTAATCTACATCACTTTTAACAGAATTTTACATTACTCTCTCAGGAATCCCAAACCCACCCCGCGCCATCAGTTTATTTCGGTCTTGTGGCCTTGTACGTGCCGCTGTAAGAGGAGAATTCCCAGTCACCGGTGAGCGCGTCGTTGTCCAGTTTGCCGGTGATCTTCATGGTCGAAGTCTCGCCCGCTTCTTCTGACGTCATCGAGAATGCCAGTGCCAACTTTCCGTCTGCCCAAGTGCCGGTTATGTCGCTGGTCCCCCATTTTCCCGTTACCTTACCGCCGTCCACAACAAAATCGGCATCCACTTCCCGGTCGCCTCCGGGCGTGTCGAGTACGAAATGCCATTTGCCGGTTACATCCGGATCCGCGGCGACCGCCGTCTGCAGTCCCAAAGTCAGGCATAGCGTCACAAGGGCGAAAGCAAAAATAGTCCTCATTCGATTGATCCTCGTTCTTACAGGGTACAGCAGGGAACCACCAATTAAATAGTCATGCTTGTACCTGGCCTAGCTCACGCCGGAGGAACCGAACGCCATCCCAGGCGATGGCTTCTGGAGACGAGGCCAAATCCCGCCAGATGGCTGCGGCTCCTGCGATTTCCGGGATCGAGAACCCAAAGCTCTCGATTGTCACCCATTGGTCGTAACCCATCGCCTTCAGCGCGCTGAGCGTGCTTGCCCACTCGATGTGCCCTGAACCCGGTGTGCCGCGATCGTTCTCGCAGGCGTGAAAGTGGCGCAGATGCTTGCCCGTGGAATGCAGCGCGGCGGCGATATCCTTTTCTTCGATATTTGCGTGAAATGTGTCGAATAGGATGCCGACGTTCGGGTGGTTGATCTCCTCGCACAGTTGCACGGCATCGGCCGCGGTGTTCAAGAAGTACGTCTCAAACCGGTTGAGCGGTTCGATGGCGATCGTGACTCCATACGAAGTGAGAGTGTCGCCAATCTTTTGGTAGCCGTCAACTGCCCATTGCCACTCATCCGATGTGCGGCGTCGTCCCGGCAGCTGCCCGACCGGTGAGTACAGCGGCCCGGCAATGAGCTTGCTTCCGGCTTCCGCTGCTGCTTTGACGCAATCCGAAAAATGCGTCAGGGTCTGCTGCCGGACCTCCGCTCGGTCGCTGATGAGGCTAAACGGGGCCGGGAAGACCGAGCAGAAATTGCATTCAAGCTGGTTCGCCGCCATAGCACTGCGGACAATCGAGGGATGGATTTTGTCAGCGCCGAACAGGGGAATCTCAACACCATCGAATCCCTTCTCTCGAATCGTGGGGAGTAGCTCGATCTCAGCGGCTCCGAACCCGGCCGACCAGATAAATGTGTTGACCCCGAATTTCATCGCGCCATCCTTTCCTTCAGCAAGCGGCCGAAATGGGTCCGCTACGTAGGTACTATATACGGCGCGAGGTGAAGGATCTAGTCGACCGGTTTCGCTTTACCGTCACGAACGGCTTGGTCGATGAGGCTCTTCAGTTTTTTCGTAGCTTCTTCGGCGAGCTTTGCTTGCTGCTCGCCTAGCTTGCCCTGCAGTTCACCCAGCTTTCCTTGTTCTTCTCCCAACTTTCCTTGCTTCTCGCCAATCTCGCCCTGCATCTCGCCTAGCTTGCCTTGCGCTGCCCCAAGTTCTTCCTGCAAGGCGCCAATTTTTTCTTGAATGGCGCTCAAGTCGTCTTGCTGGACGTGTTGGTTCTTGAGACTTCTCATGCGAGTACGAGCCGCGTCGATCTCGGCCTCGAGCGCCGCCAGCTTTTTCTCCATCTCCGGAGCGGGAATAGCCACCGCTGCCTGCTGCTGGCCCAGCTTCGCTTGTAGCTCGCCCAGCTTGGCTTGTTGTTCTCCAAGCACGGCCTGCTGCCGGCCCAGTTCTTCCTGCGGCCTGAACAGATCCTTCGCCCGCCCCACTAACCCCGAATCGGAAATTATGTAGGACTCTCCGTTTTTCCTAAACCAGATGTAGTCGCCATGAATCTTGCTTTGGTAGCGTCTTATGCGGTCCGCATCGTCGCTTGATCCATTCATGATGGTGAGTTGCCCGCCGGTGACGATGGCATACGACTCCCCTGAGCCATACGAAAACCAAGACCAGTTGGTCTCGACCGCTTCAGGGGGAGCGGCTGCAGACGGTGGTTCCGGCCGTGCGGGAGCGGCTGCGGCTCTCGGAGCAAGTGCCGGCGGGACCGGTGCGGCGGGCGGAGGTGGAGCGACCGGTGCGCTTTGGAACGCCATCACCGGCTCTGCGCCGTTTGAGAGCGTCAAACCGGCGGCAACCGCGACGAGCGGCAACAACACCGCTGCCAGCGCGAAGCCCCGCTTCCAAGTGAAAACAGTCCCGAGGTCGACTTCGCTGAGAATCCGCTCAACTCGTCGGCCGATATTGCCTGAACGGGCCATCGCCACTCCGGCCAACCGGCGATCGGAGCTCCGCGCGAATTCGAGTAGTAACTCGGCATACGACGGCCGGTCTTCTGCTTGTTGCAAGCCGGCCTCGTCGCTGATCGCCTCGCTCAAATCGGAGATCTCGCGCTGCAACCACCAACTCATCGGGCTGAACCAGAAAAGCGCGGCATGCAGACCCGCTGCGATCTGAATGTAGAAATCGCCTTCAGTTACATGGCATCGTTCGTGCGCGATGACCGTGCGTAGCCGCTTCTCATCCCAGGACCTCGCTGAGACCGGTAACAAAACACCTGACCCCACGGCGACCGGCATGTTGATCGCACCAGTCATCCGGATTCGCGTTCCAATCGCCCAGTCGGCCGGAACAGGTTTCGACTGTAGCCACAACCGCAAAGCCAGGACCACGCCGATCAGCAGTCTTAAGGCCAGTAACGCGGCGACGGCCACATAGATTGTCATGGCCCCGCCGATCATCGCGGCTCTCCAATCCAACTGCGGCGCGTGGGTGGAAGGCGCGGAGACGGGTTCGCTCGGCGCGAGCAACCGGCCTACGCGATGGGGAACCGCTCGAACGGCTTTGGTCACTTCCTGGCTAGGCACCGGCAAAGAAGCCTTCAGGGGTTGCCATTGCATGATGAAGGGCATCGCCAACGCAGCGAGCAATACGGCTATCCAAATAGCCTTGCGGGTACGTGCACCTTGAACTCGCAGAATTCGTACTCCGGCCCAGATCATTGCGCCCAATACGAATGAGCGGAATGCAGCTTCGATCATCGTTGCCAGCATTATTTGTTGCCTCCCTTGGCTTTCGCAATTCTCTCGGCCAGAACTTGTAGTTCCTTCCGGTCCACGACCTTCGTATCCACCAGTCCTACCAGCAGATCTTCTACCGAGCCCTCGCAGAACCAATCGACGATACGTTTGACGGCGCGCGCCGCCACCAGTTGGCGTGTTTCCGCTGGCCGGTACAGAAAAGTGCGGTTTTCAACCGCATGCGCCAGATATCCCTTCTCTTCCAGTCGTCGCAGCACCGTACGTACGGTGGAGTCCTTGAGGGGACGGTTCAAGGCTTCGCGAACGCCCTCGGCTGTGATCTCCGTGTGCTGCCAGACCAGTTGCAAAACCTCGCGCTCCAGCTCACCGAGTTCGGCTGGATCGTGACTCTGAGTAGCGTTACGCATGGTAGTGTTACCAATAGTAACATAGAGTCGGCTGGCGGGCAAGAGTTTTTATTGCGTGACCCTCGTCCGGAGAAGTGGCCTGATCTCTGATTCGCGGTGACCCGGCAAGCGGATATGTCTCAATCGGGACGTCCGTAACCCGGTCGACCGATTCGTCGAGCGATTCTTTGAGACTCGCGGCACCTCCCTGGGCGTGAGGCGGGCCAACCGCCGCTCTAGGGTAGCCGCAGCGTCGCGGTTTTGAAGATCGACGAGGCCTCTGCCACCTTCCTGTAACGTCCCACTCGCGGCGGTAAATACTACACGGGCCGAGGTTCGAAATGTCACTGCCGTTCGTATAAGAATCGCATCACTGGATGGTAACCTCACCCCCTATTCTTCCTACCGCTGTCCGCGAAAAGGCTCGATTATCTGTTGCCGCAAGATTCGCGTGATTATCCTGCCGGATAGGGCCGAGACCTCGCGGCAGCCCCATCTGTGACGCGCACTACGCTGAATGGCGAAGCTTTGGCGTTAGGGATCGGCCCGGACCGCTGGTTATCCAAATGCTCCGAAGTTGTCCGTTACTCTTCCGGGATTTTTCCCAAGTAACGGAGGATTTTAAAGAGATGTCAAACAAGAACTCCCAAATACTAACCGGCAGTGAGCGGAAGCCACTATCCGGAGCGAAGTTAGTCAAACCGGTGGCCGACAGTGAGGTGATCCGCGTCACAGTTGTGCTAAACCGCCGCACCGCCTCAGAACCAGTCAGGATGGCCGCGTGGAACGACCACCACCGACGCACCAGCGAACAGTACGGAGCCATTCACGGCGCTGACCACAAGGATTTCGAAGCGATTGAGAAATTCGCGCACCAGAACGGTCTGACCGTGGTTGAACGTCACGATGCCAGCCGCCGCCTCGTACTGGTAGGTCCCGCGTCTGCGATGCAGAAAGCCTTCGGCACGCAACTGGGGCACTATGAAGTCCCGGGTGGAGTTCAATATCGCGGCCGCACCGGATCCATTAACCTGCCGAATGAGATTCGCAGTTCGGTGATGGCCGTGCTCGGTCTCGATAATCGACCTGTGGCGAAGCCCCATTTTCGCCGCTCGTCGAAGCCTCGTTCGAACGCCGCGGGCCCGCCGAGTGGCACGTTCACCCCGCCGCAGCTGGCGCAGCTCTACAACTTTCCGGCGAACCTCACCGGCGCCGGCCAGACCATCGCGATCATTGAGCTCGGGGGCGGCTACACACCTGGCGACTTGACCACCTACTTCGGGAACCTGGGGATACCCACGCCTTCGGTTACGGCGGTTTCCGTCGACAATGGCGCCAATACCCCAGGCTCTGACGCCGACGGCGAAGTGGAACTCGACATCGAAGTTGCCGGAGCGATTGCGCCGGGCGCTCAAATCGCCGTTTACTTCGCACCCAACACCGATCAAGGTTTCCACGACGCGATCGCCCAGGCGGTGCACGACACCATTCGGAAGCCGTCCATCGTGTCCATTAGTTGGGGTGGCCCGGAAGACAGTTGGACCCAACAGGCGCGGGACGCCATGAACGCAGCCATACAGGATGCAGGCGCGCTCGGCGTTACGGTGACGGTTGCAGCTGGCGATGACGGCTCCACCGATGGCGTAAACGACGGTTCGGACCACGTCGACTTCCCGGCATCGAGTCCCTTCTGCCTGGCGTGCGGTGGAACCACGCTGCAAGCTTCAAACGGCCAAATCACCAACGAACAGGTTTGGAATGAACTAGCGAACCAGGAAGGCGCCACCGGCGGCGGCGTCAGCACGATTTTTGCCCTGCCCGCCTACCAACAAAACGCGAATGTTCCGCCACAGGCGAACAACGGCTTCGTCGGCCGGGGCGTACCCGACGTTGCCGGCGACGCAGATCCCGTCACCGGCTACCAGGTCCTCGTCGACGGACAAAACACCATCATCGGTGGCACCAGCGCCGTGGCACCATTGTGGGCCGGGCTCATCGCTCTACTGAATCAGCAGTTGGGTCAACCGGTCGGATTCCTGAACACGGCTCTTTATCAGATCGGGGAGACGGCGTTCAACGACATCACCCAGGGAAACAATGGCGACTACTCCGCCGGTCCGGGTTGGGATCCGTGCACCGGGCTCGGCTCGCCCAACGGCACCGCACTGCTACAGGCATTGCAGGCGGCTGCCACTACCACGACCACCACAACAACCTCGACGCCCCAAGCAGCCCCGGCTCTCCGAGGCCGTTAAGCCGGCTCCGGTTCGTCAGACGGCTCGCGGCGAACAGTGTCGTTCGCCGCGAGCCCGTTTGCATTTGGCGTAGCGTATCCCAGTGTGCCCGCCCCGAACCACCGGTGGTGGATATCCACCAGCCATCAAGTCTCTTCGGACTTCTAACTCATTGAATTCATTGAAGCTCCATTTGGCCAGCCCCGTGCCTCAGCCAAGTTGCGGTGACTTATGGGCAGCCTTGGTAAATCACGCTGGCTTGGGATGGCGCTGGCGATTGGCTTGTCGGTCAGCACACTTTTTGCCCAACTACAACCCCAGTCTTACCCGCCGTCGCAGTATCCACAGCAGCCGCAATACAACCAAGGATCTCAACCGCCCGAAGAAAATCCGGACGACCCTAGCCGCGGTGTGGCTCGAATTAGCATTCTGCAAGGCGACGCAAACGTTCGGCGAGGTGATTCAGACGAACTGGTTGCCGCCGCCCTCAACGCCCCTCTGCTTGCCCAGGATCACATCATCACCGCTCCCGGCGCTCGCGCCGAAGTCGAATTGGATTCCGCGAATGTGGTCCGTCTGGCGCCCGGCACCGATCTCGCCATGGCCGACTTGGCTTATCACAAGTTCCAGATTCAGCTCGCACAAGGCACCATCATGTATTCCGTCATGCGAGCGTCCAAGGCGGAGACCGAAATTGACACGCCGAGCATCTCCATCCGGCCGCTGGGTTTGGGTGAGTACCGTATCTCCATCCTGAGCGACGGCAGTACCCAAGTCACCGTTCGAGCTGGTCAGGCCGAGATCTTTAGCCCGCAGGGTTCCGAACAACTGGCCGAGGGACGCACCATGATCGTACGCGGTTCACCGCAGAGCGCCGAATTCCAAACCAGCTATGCCATTCCCCCGGATGACTTCGAT
The DNA here is from genome assembly GCA_049579625.1 of Bryobacteraceae bacterium. Lineage (GTDB taxonomy): Bacteria > Acidobacteriota > Terriglobia > Bryobacterales > Bryobacteraceae > CAJCIT01. The sequence goes on along the minus strand of JBAUOG010001003.1, from coordinate 14,224 downwards.
CAATGGAACGTTGCCCGCGACCAGCAATTGCAGCGCTCGCAGAGCGTGCGTTTCGTCAGCCCCGACATTTATGGCGCCGACGATCTTGATCAGTATGGCCGCTGGGTGCCCTCTCAATACGGGCAGGCATGGGTTCCCAATCAGGTTGATCCCGATTGGGCGCCGTATCGCGATGGCCAGTGGACGTGGGCGGACTATTACGGCTGGACGTGGGTCGACGCTGCCCCTTGGGGCTGGGCTCCGTATCACTATGGCCGTTGGTTCTGGAATGGCGGCTACGGGTGGTCGTGGTTTCCGGGACCCGTGGGGGCCGCGTACTACTGGCGGCCGGCGCTGGTAGGCTTCTTCGGTTTCGGAAGCGGTTTCGGCTTTGGGTTCGGGTTCGGAAATATCGGCTGGTGCCCTTTGGCGCCTTACGAAGCGTTTCATCCTTGGTATGGACGCGGCTACTACGGCGGCTACGGCCGGGGTTTCTATAACAACACGACTCTGGTCAACAACACCAACATCAACAACGTTTATCGCAATGCCCGGGTGAACAATGGCGTCTCCTATGCCTCGGTCAACCGCTTTGGGCAGGGCCGTCAAACGTACGTGGCTGCGCACTCCAACCAGTTGACCCAAGCCAGCTTGGTTCGCGGACAGGTTCCCTTAGCGCCGACGCACCAGAGTCTCGCCTTCACTGGGCGTGCGGCGTCCGCTAATGCGCTGCCGTCTTCGCGCGGCAACCAGCAATACTTCATGCATCAGCAGCCGGCTGCCGGTACTCACGTGCCTTTCGGTACCCAGGCCTCATCTCTAGCTGCCTCATCGCAACGAACGCTTGGGTACCAGCCGAACCGTGGCTTTACTTCGGCGGGCGCGGGCAGCGCCCCTGTGCAGTCAGCTGGACAACAGGGATTTCGCCGGGCTGAGGGTGCGGGCCCAACCTCCTCTAACCCGGGAACCTATGGCTCCAACACCTACAGTGCAGCCCCCCGCACTAACTCTACCCAGTCTGGGAACAGCGGCGGCTGGCATAGTTTTGGTCAACCTGCCGGAACGCGCCAGACCGAAATGGCCCCGCGAACCAACGGCACGTCAGGGCAATCGGCCGACGGGTGGCACGGCTTTGGTGCGCCGATGCACAACCAAAGCTATTCCAGCAGCAGCCCCTATCAGTCGCGCAACAGCTACGCCGCGCCCAGTACCTCGAGCTTCAACCGCAGCTACCAGAGCGGCGGAACGCAGCCTTTACGAATCAATCCACCGATGGTGCGGCAGCGCGAGACCTACTCCGCTCCTAGCTATAACTACTCCGCACCGCGCAGTAACGGCACCAGCGCTCCGCGCAGCACCTACAGTGCGCCTCACTACAGTGCTCCTAAAAGCAGCGGCGGCGGAGCGCAAGGTGGCGGTGGGGGGGGCTCTCACGGTGGTGGCGGCGGAAGCTCGCACGCTCCGGCTGGTGGCGGTGGCGGATCACATGGTCATCACTAACAGATCCTCCGATCTCCGTATGAACCTCGGTCTATTCGGTGATCTTTGATTTCCCTCAGCCGCTTTGGCCCGTGCAGCGAAGGGCCAAAGCGGCTTTTTTTACGGTTTTAACGCTGATCTTGTCGCCAACTTGTGATACCTTTCGCTTGAAATGAGTATTCTCGATCGTTTCTCACGACGCAGCTTCCTGGCTGCCACGGCCGCCGCTCCTTTCGTCGCCTCGCTCAAGAGCCTGAAGGCCGCCGACAAACACATTCCCGTCGGGCTGGAGCTCTATTCAGTCCGTGACGATCTCACGAAGGACGAGTCCGGCACCCTCCGCGACGTTGCCAAGCTTGGGTATCAGTGCGTGGAGTTCTATTCCCCTTATTACATGTGGACGCCTGACCATGCCAAAGACGTCCGCAAACAACTGGATGACCTCGGCATCCGCTGTTATTCCACCCACAATGACTTGAAGTCTTTCTCCCCAGACGGCATCGCAAGGGCGATTCAGCTCAACAACATCCTCGGCGCGCATTACATCGTCATGGCCTACCCCGGCAAGGTGATGGACATCGACGACTGGAAGAAGGTCGCCGATACGCTGAACAAGGCGAACGAAACGATGGAAGCCGAGGGCCTCCACGCCGGTTATCATAACCACGACATTGAGTGGAAGGTCATGGCCGGACAGCTCCCGTTGGAGGTAATCGCCAGGAACACCGACCCAACCGTCATGCTGCAACTGGATGTGGGTACCTGCCTCGAAACCGGCAACGATCCGGTGGCCTGGATCATTAAGAATCCCGGCCGCATCCGATCGCTGCACCTGAAGGACTGGTCAGCGGAAAAGGGCTATAAGGTGCTCTTTGGCGAAGGCAGCGCGAATTGGCCTAAGATCTTCGCCGCCGCCGAAGACGCCGGTGGGGTTCAGTATTACCTAATCGAACAGGAAGGCAGTGCTTACCCGGAAATTGAAACCGCGAAGCGTTGCCTCGCGAATTATCGGAAGATGCAAGCTTAGTCTCCCTAAAGTCGCGTCCGCCGCCAGCCGATAAGTACGCGATGAAGCTCTTTGCGGCTGCCGTGCTGGCTCTCTTCGGCCGTCAGGTCTTTGCCTCTGACGTAGGTGCCGGCCGTGTCTTCCAAACTGTCGTTCCGGCTCTGCCGTACACAACATCCTGCCGCTCCCGCGTCGTCTTGATGAACACGAGCGACACTCCGGTAAAGATTGAGGTCGAAGGCCACGCCGAAACCGGCGCCCTCGTTCCCCTGAGCGGTCACGCCAGCCGGACTTGGCTGGGTCCGGACGAGCAGATCGAATACCGTTTGCAGCTGGAGGGCCAGTCGGAAGGCGCGTGGGTCAAGGTGCGCGAATACCTTCCGGCTGGACAGGATTCGCCGGCCATCGCCATACGTCCGGCCAGCGAGTGTGTCGTCGGCAATGAGCTCCGAAGCACCACGCGGCAGGTCGCGTTCCCGATGAGGAGCCCTTGGTTCTCCGGCTCGGTCGCCGAACTCCATGAGGCAAGCATCTGGTTGGTGAACGTCTCCGCCGTCCCGGTGCATGCCTCTGCTTGCTATTCGTCCGGAAGTTACTACATTATTCCCAGTGGGTCGGCTCGAGAGCAAGAGGCGCGGCCACCCCGTCCGGCCACTATCTGCTCTATCTCCGAACAGGTCCAGGTCGCGCCCTTCGCGTCCCGCCAATTCCCGGTGGAGCGCGACGGGAATTCGCACTTCTCGCTGCACACCGAAGGCGCAGCCATTGTCTTGCAGGCTCTCCGTCCCATCGACATCGGCGTGCACGTCTACGCGGTCGATTCGTCGATTACGTTCTTAAGCGAAGACGGCGCGAGCGGGGCAGGGAATCACTAGCACCTACACCAAGTACATCGCGGTCTGGCGGTTTTTCAGCCTTAGACCTCAGCCAGTGAGCCCAACGTCTCTGCCAGAACGTGCGCGCCGTTAGCTATGTCTTCCGGCGATGCATATTCGTCCGGTCGATGGCTGACGCCGGATCTGCATGGAATAAAGAGCATCGCTGTTGGCGCGATTTGGGCCATAAACAGAGAATCGTGATAGGCCCGGCTGACCATAGTTTGGCAGGCGATGCCCTGCGTGGCGCAAGCTTTAGCGAGCGCATCCACTATGGCTTCGCTGGATGCAGCTGGGGCATCCTTGTTCACCGTTTCGATATGTACGGTTACTCCACGTCGAGCAGCCACCTCGCTGCCGATTTGGGTGATAGCGGCAAGCGCGGTGTCGCGCCGCCCACCATCCACATCGCGGACGTCGATCTCGAGACGCACCAAGCTCGGAATGCTGTTTACCGCCCCTGGAAATACATCGCAGATTCCAGCCGTTGCCACCGTATCGGTCGAGCCGCTGGACTTTGCGGCCGCTTCAACACCGAGCACAATCTCGGCCGCAGCGCAAAAAGCGTCGCGCCGGCCGGGCATCAGAACTGCGCCAGCATGGCCGCCCTCGCCCTCAATCGAAACACGAAGGCTGGCCGGCGCCGCGATGCCGGTTACGATGCCGATAGGAACTCGCGCGCGTTCCAGTAGCGCGCCCTGCTCAATATGAAGCTCGACAAACGCCGTGTAGTAAGCGCCTGGCAAGCGAACCGTTTCAAGCGGCCCCAGGAACCCCGCCGCTTTGCGGATTTCATTCAGAGACTGGCCAGCCCGGTCCCGCAGGCGCGTTCCGCACTCTGCATCAAGCGTGCCCGACATCAGACGGCTGCCCAGACATCCCACACCGAACCGCGTTGGCTCCTCGGAGGTGAACAGGATCAGCTCGATCGATCGCCTCGGCTTATAGTTAGCCCGCTGCAAGGCACGAATCGCCTCCAGACCGCCGAGCACACCAACCGTGCCGTCGAAACGGCCCGCATTCGGGATTGCGTCAATATGCGAACCGGTGGCGACCGCCGGAAGGCCGGGGTCTTCGCCAAGCCACTTCGCGAATGTATTACCAACCGCGTCTTCACGGACCACTAACCCGGCGTCGCGGCACAACTGCTTTACGTAGGCGCGGGCGAGCAGGTCATGGTCGGAAAAAACGACGCGAGTTACAGCCGGGGCTGGCGCATCAGAGTAACTCGACAACCGCTCCAGTTCGGACCAGAGTTGGTCTGCTTGAATGGATAGGTTCACCGGTTCCAATCTTTGTAAATGAGATACTTCGCCGGCTGCTTTCCGAGCGCGCCGAACCACTGGGGACAGTACGGAGCCATCCAGATGAAGTCGCCTTCGGTGACCGCATACCAACTGTCGCCCAACCTGTAAATGCCGCCGCCCGCCAACATCAGCAGCCCGTGCTCCATGACATGGATCTCGACCATGGGCAGGGTTGCACCCGGTTCATAGGTCAGCGTGTTGACGGAAAAGTCGAAGGCCGGGTCAGCGGGCAGCAGCGTCCGGACTTCCAGGTCATCGTCGCCTAGGAGTGGCTGCGGCTGGAGGGTTGCTTCATCGCCATACAGGGCCGCGGGCGGCGCTACTTCCTTCAAAGGAATGTAGGGTTTCTCAATGATGGCGACGCGGGCGGGCAAGATCGCACGGAGGGATTCGTTCTGGCCAGGGGGCAGATAACCGTAGCCGCCGGTCTCGAAGGTCTTGCCCGCCACCTCTAGCTTGCCTTCTATCACGTAGAAAAAGCGCTGCAATGCGGCCGGTCCGAGTTCGCCGCCGGTTTCGAACAAAGCAGTGAACTGCGTGAAAGCTGCGCCCCTGGCGGGGCTGACATGGACAATCGCCGTCGCGTTTCGCATGCCGGGCAAAGGCGCACGAATGAATGTGTCCGGCGTACTTAGTAGATGCTCGGCGCCAAATGCGCTACGTGTTTGCCCCAGATGGTGCATCGGATTTCCTCGATTCTACTAAACATAGCGTCGTAAACAGCTGCGCATCCGCTTGCTAAACGCGCGCGGTTCAGTGGCGGAGTCTTCACTGGCTCCGATGCGTGGTTCATTCTCGGCAGACGTTGGTTGATCCACAAACACTTATGACGTTGTGCTTAGCTCGTGGACTCCTGAAACAGGCCCAAAAATTCCTCAAGAATCCTCGACTGGACCACAGCCTGAAGGCTGTGCCACTCTTTCAGGCCGCACCAGCCGTCCCGTTGCGTCTCCCACCGTTCGGCCTCGCAATAGCGTTCGCGCGACCTTGCCGCGGAAACGGCATCCGAGATACGGGCTCATACGGTGTCGTTGCAGAAGCGTGTCGGCGCTCATCACAAACGGCTCCGGCACATTGACCAGCGCTAGATCGGCGTCGTAGCCAACGGCGATCCTTCCTTTGTTGCTAATTCCGAAACGCTTCGCAGGGCAGATCGCGAGAAGGTCTGCAATCCTCGAGAGGGGAAGGCCGCGCTGGTGGTGGCCCCCCTCCAAAAGGACAGCCAGAGTCGCCTGAACGCCGGCAATGCCTCCCCAGATGCGAAAGAAGTCATCTCCGGTTTTCATTTCCGGAGGAGACGGCGAATGATCGGAGCCGACGATACCGATGCCGCCTTCCAGCACGTGCGACCAGAGACGCTCACGCTCTGCAGCGTTCCGGAGTGGAGGCGCGCACTTTGCGACCGCGCCTAAGCGCTCCAAATCTTCTTCAGTGAAAAACAAGTAATGCGGGCAGGTCTCAATCGAAACATCAACCCCGCGCGCACGAGCTTCAAGCGCCGCAGTCACCCCGCTTCCGGAGCTTACGTGCACAATGTGGAGTTTTGCCCCGGCCTGCAGCGCTAATGACGATGCCATCCGAATAGCTTCCAATTCGGCCTCTACGGGCCGAGCGGCCAGAAAGTCGCGAATCGAGCGCTTGCCATTTGCCAATGCATCGCGCGCTAAGGCGCTCGTGATGGCTTGGCTTTCCGCATGCACGGCAACCGGCAAACCAAATCGTGATGCGATGCGCATACCCTCGAAGAGGGTCTCTTCATCGGAACGTGGGAACTCTTCCAGCCCGGAATCGCATAAGAACGCCTTGAATCCGACCACCCCTCGTTCCGCCAGGCCTGCCAATTCACGTGAGTTCCCCGGTACAAGTCCTCCCCACAACGCAAAGTCGGTAACTGACGACCGCTCGAGCGCTGCGCGCTTCTGATCGAAAGCCTGGCTGTCTATTGTGCAGGGCGTCGAATTCAGCGGCATGTCAAAGTAGAGCGTGCCACCGCCTGCTGCAAACGCTCGGCTTCCGGTAGCCGCGCCCTCCCACTCCGTGCGTCCCGGCTCGTTGAAGTGAACGTGCGCATCGATCAGCCCCGGAAAAACAGTCAGGCCTCGGGCGTTGATCTCTTCGCCTCCGCCGTGCAGTTCGAGGCCGATCTCGCTGATCAAGCCGTCCTCAATGGCGGCGTCTGCTCGAAGCACGCCGTTGGAGGTCACAATGTGGCCGCCGCGAATCACAAGGTCAGGCATACCGACTCTCAAGATCCCGGAGGAATTGCAGCCCGACGACGAGCGCCGCTTCGACGTCGTCGACCAGTACAGATTCTTCGGGCGAGTGGCTCACGCCGCGTGGGCTCCTCAGGAACAGCATTGCCGACGGCACGTGAGGAGCCATGATCATCGCGTCATGTCCAGCCCCGCTCGCCATTCGGTGGACCGGATATTCCGTCGTCCGCACGGCTCGTTCCAATCTATTGGACATGGTCTCGTCCGTCGGCATTGCGGGCAGATCCAATTGGTGGCGGCACGTCAACGACAGCCCCCGCCTTCTGGCAACGGCCTGTGCTGCCGAAACCAACTGGTGAGCGCGGTCCCGTCGGACGTCGTCGTCGGCATGCCTGACATCCAAGCTGGCCACAACTCGCGCAGGGATGGCATTCGTGGCGTTTGGCGCGATGTCGATCTGTCCAACGGTTGCGACCAGACCGTCATAAGTGCAGGCTGTTCTTTCCACTTCGAGAATCCATTCGGCGGCGCCGGCCAATGCATCTTGACGAAGATTCATCGGCGTTGTGCCGGCGTGATTGGCCTTGCCGGCAAACACAAGTTCGAGGCGGCTTTGACCCACAATTGCATCTACGATTCCGAGTGGGCAGTCGAGGCTTTCCAGTACCGGTCCCTGTTCGATATGAAACTCCAGATATCCGATAGCTACGTCGGCGAGCCGCGCTTGCGCCAGATCTGAGGGCTCTAAGCCGAAGGCCCGGATCGCCTCCTGCAGGGAACAACCCTGGCGGTCCCGAATATCGAGGTCGGTTTGATCGAGCGACCCAACCAGCGCGCGGCTTCCGATGAACGGAGTGCCAAACCGCACGCCTTCCTCTTCAGAGAAACCAATGACCTCGATACTCAGAATTTGCTGGCGGCTCTGGAATGTTTCGGCGAGCAGGATGCCCAACACAACGCCGAGCACACCATCGAATGCGCCGGCATCGGGCACGGTATCCAGATGCGAACCGATGAGGAGCCGCGGGGCCTCGGGTCGAGCGCCTGGCAACAGCCCATGCAAGTTGCCTGCGGCGTCCACCGAAATTTGCATGCCGGCTTCGCCCATCCTTGCGCTCAGAATGCGATGGACATCCTTCATCGGCGGCGAAAGGAACGTTCGCGTGGTCTTCCCAGGCTCTTCGGAACAGGCAGCCAGTTCGCGGCACAAATGCATTGCCCTTCGAGCTTGTTCCTTCATGATCCCCGATAGGTGGTATAGCCGTTTGGCGCCAGCAGCAGCGGCACGTGATAACTACCGCGCGAGTCCGTCACTTCGAACCGCACCGTGATTACATCGAAAACGTGCGAACCGCCTTGGAGCGTAGATGAACTTCGGAAATACGCGCCCGCGTGGAAGTCTAGTTCATAGGTACCCGGTGCGATTGTATCTGTCGCCACTAACGGTTCCTCCGTACGTCCATCCGCATTGGTGATCGCCGAACAAACCAAGCTGCGCCCAGCATCTGTCTGTCCAAATAACTCAATCCGTACGCCCGCCGCAGGACGTCCCCAAGCGATATCGAGCACATGTGTCGAAATGCGGGCCATGTTATCTCGTCAAGGTGAGACCGAGGCACCCGTAAGGAGGCCGCGCCTCGGTGTACACACCGATTGCCTCGCCTTGTTCAATGATCGTGTCCCAGGTGCGGTTGTTCGCTTCCAGGCGGACTTCAGCGACCGCGGGAATGTCCGCTAACATCTTTGTTCCCATCTGGTAAATAACCTCTTGGATGCTGCCCGACTCGAAGGAGTCAAATACCTCGTGAACAATCCGGCGCACTTGCGTCGTTACGTCTCCGCCGCTGAAAGCAGTTGCAGGCGACAGATAGGTCCAGTCGAGATCCAGCCACATATGAAGCGGCCTGTTCTTGACGTCGGACAGGGTGGTGTATTCATCGCGAACGAACCCTTGAAACGCGCTTCCACCGAGTCGCACCAGCTTGAAACCGGCAATGCCAGAACGGATCTCCACAAATTTGAGGGACTGCCCTTCACGTCGAAGTTCCACTTGAGCGGCGGCCCGATCCGGACCGGAAGGCCCGAAGGAGACACTGCTGCCTGGGAGGCCGGCATACGGAATCTGGGATGCCGAAACCTGCGCTCCTTCAGCTTGCGGGTACCTCGTGAGGAACTTTCGCGCCATGAAATCGCAGTACGATTCCAAATCGCCGCCGTCGAAGTGAAGCGTTTCCCGCTGTATGAAGTTCTTCATCGAATCCGTGGCGATGAGGCCGGTGTTGTCACCAACCGTATACGTCGGCCAGAAGGCATCGCCATAGAGCAGCATTTTGACATTGGCGCCGAAAAGCGGACTCTCCCCTTCCGGTGGTTTCCCGTGACGATGAAGGCGGTAAACAACCACGTCACCCTTGCCGTAGTAATTTCTTTTCGTGCCACTCGCGAACTGATTCATTCCGTTTCCTATCGTTGATTGTCGATCAAGTCCTGCAACCGAAAGCGAGCAATCTTGTAGACCTGCCTCATTGCGGTTTGGAACTCTTCCTCAACACCGGCATCAAGGCGCCGTTCAAGTGCATCGAGAATCTGGGATTTGTTGCTGCCCTTTACCGCAAACAGAAACGGAAAGCCGAACTTAGTTTTGTACGCCTCATTGAGCCGGTGGAAGCGCTGGTACTCGTCGAGGGTCAGTCGATCCAGGCCGGCGCTGGCCTGTTCGTCCGTCGAGGGTTGGCTCATTTGCGCTCGGCTGCCAAGGGCAGGATGGGCTCCGAGTAGCGCAAGCTGTTCTGCGTGTGATGACGATTCAACCGCCGATTCCATCGTTTGACTCAGTTTCTCAAGAGATGCAAATGGACGATGTTCCCAGCTGCGCTCGGCGACCCAGGGAGAATGTTCGAAGATCCAGCCGACGGCAAGAACGAACGCACCCCTGTCGAGATCGTTGATCTGATCGATTGTCACAGCGCCGGCTCGTTCCCAAAAACAAGCTGTCCCTCGACCCAGGTGTTCCGAACGCTCTCTGCTCCGGCCAGCGTGAAAAGCGCAGCCAGTTTACGGTCAGGCTCGTCCGTGTGGTCGAGCACGGCGGCGAGCGGGCTCCCGTCAGTGGCCCGCAGGTAGACGAAATCGGCGCTCTTGCCGGGTGTGAAATCGCCGGTCTCCTCTTCGATAGCCAGAGCTTCCGCACCGGCTCGCGTCGCCAGATACAACAGCTGCCCAGGGTTCAGAACAAATTGTGAGTCCGCGAGGCGTTGGAATAAGTAAGCGTGCAGCGCTTCTTTCAGCATGCCGAAGCCAGTGCCCCCGCCAACGTCTGTGCCTAGCGAAAAATGCACCCCGGCTTCAAGGTGCTGCCGCATGGGAAAAATGCCACTCCCGAGCGAGGCGTTACTGCACGGACAATGTGCGATCGAGCTCCGGCTCGCGGCGAGGCGCGCCAACTCACCACGGGTCGTACGGACATTGTGAGCAAGCACGGAATGGCGGCCGATCAGATCGAAGCGTTCGTAGACCGCAAGGTAGTTGTTGGCCCAGGGGAATACTTCGAGAACCTTCGCGACTTCGTCGAGCTGCTCGTTAATGTGGGTTTGAAAACGCAAACCAGCAGTCTCGCGCAACAGGGACTGGCAAACCTCCAACATCCCGTCGCTTGCTGACAGAGCAAAGCGCGGGGTGACGGCATAACCAATTCGCTGTTTGCGGTGGAAACAGTCGATCAGTGCCTTGCTATCACGATAGGCCGCTTCCGGCGATTGGTGAAGTTCGGGACGAAGATTCCGATCGGCTAGAACCAAGCCACTGAAGATTCGCAGCCCGCGTTCGGCGGCGGCCTTGAAGAGGGCGGCCGTGGCCCCGGGAAAATGTGATCCAAAGACCATAGCGGTGGTGGTGCCGTGACCGGCCAGTGCCTGAGTAAACTCGCCGGCCACTTCGATTGCATAGTTGACATCGGCAAGCTTCGCTTCCTCTGGAAGCGCAAGTTGATCGAGCCAATCGAGAAGGGAATAGCCGAGGCCACCTAGGATGCGCGACTGTGGATAGTGAACGTGTGTGTCGACGAAGCCAGGCAGTAGAAAGCCGCCACGCAGATCATGCGCCGTTGCGTCGGGGTAATTCTTCTGAACGTCGCTGTAATCGCCGCACGCCACGATCCTCCCTTGCTGCGTCGCCAGGCCGCCGTCGGGAAGCGCCACGAGCGCACCGTCATTGCGGAATGGGCTCCGAGGCGTATGGAAAATCGTTGCCCGCCAGAGGTCCACGTTGCTTGCAGGGCTCACTTGGCGATCGCTCCCGCCACCATTGTGGGGCTCTCTTCCTGCTCCTGCCGGGCTCTTTGGATTGCCCAGAAGATGCGCTCGGGCGTGGCGGGGCTGTCGAGCAGAACCAAGCCACCATTACCGAATGCGGCGACCGCCGCGCGAATGGCTTCGCGGACAGAGATAGCCAGCATGAGCGGTGGCTCACCGACTGCTTTACTGCCGAAGATGACTCCTGGTTCCGTTGCGCGTTCGAGAAATGCGACCTCGAATTTCTCGGGCAACTCGGGCCAGGATGGCAGCTTGTAGGTGGACGCTCCCGCGGTCGCGAGACGGCCTTGTCCATCCCACAACAGTTCTTCCAGGGTTAACCACCCGAGGCCCTGCATAAATCCACCTTCGATCTGACCGCGATCAATCAGCGGCAGGTACGAATCGCCGACATCTTCGAGCAGGTCCGAGCGTAGAATTCGATGTTCCCCGGTGAAACCGTCGACCTCGACCTCGCTCACCGCCGCGGCGTAGGCGAAGTAGTGAAAGGGTCGGCCGGTTGCCGTCTTCGAATCAAAATAGATCTCAGGCGTGCGATAGTAGCCGTGCGCGAAGAGAGCCACGCGGCCCCTATACGCGGCATCCACCACGCTTGCGAAGCTGATCGGCTCGCGGTCCGAGCCGTTCGTGCGAACTCGGCCGGCGTCGAAGTGCACATCCGTTTCGTCGCATTCAAGCAACCGGGCGGCGATCGGCAGTAGCCGCGCCTTGATTTGGGTACACGCATCGACAACCGCCGCGCCATTCAGGTCCGTTCCAGCGGACGCAGCGGTCGGCGAAGTGTTCGGTACTTTGTCGGTGCGCGTCGGCATGATACGCACGGATTCGAGCGGCACACCCAGGCTTTGTGCGGCAATATGGCATGTCTTTGTATAAAGGCCCTGGCCCATTTCTGTACCGCCATGATTGATTTGCACGCTGCCGTCCCGGTAAACCAGCACCAGCGCCCCCGCCTGGTTCAGGAAGGTTGTAGTAAACGAGATGCCGAACTTCACCGGCGTTATGGCGATGCCGCGCTTCTTACGCAAATGCTCGGCGTTGAAAGTGTGGATGTTGTCCAGCCGCACTTCGAACTGGCTGGTTTCGATGAGCTTCTTCCAGATAATCGGGATCCGGGAGGCATCTTTGACAGGCTGACCATAGTGAGTCGTGTCGCCCTCACGGTAGAAATTGCGCTCGCGGACGACGTGTGGGTCCACGTGCAGAATGCGAGCGGCACGATCCATAATGTCTTCGATCACCAGCATGGCTTGAGGCGCGCCAAAACCACGGAACGCAGTCTGCGATGTTTTGTGCGTTTTGCAGACGTACCCGCTGGCGTCGAGGGCTGGAATCAGATACGCGTTGTCGCAATGGAAGAGCGATCTCCACATTACCGCTTCGGAGAGATCGAGGCTCCAGCCTCCGTCGGAATAGAGGGCGAGTTCAAGCCCCTGCAACCGGCCATCATCACCAAATCCTGCCGTGAAGCGAGCAAGGTAGGGGTGCCGTTTGCCGGTTAGCGCCATGTCCAGTGCGCGCGGTAAGCGAACCCGGACCGGGCGCTTCGTCTTCCATGCGCCGAGAGCGGCAATTGCCGCCCAATAATGTGACTGTACTTCTTTGCCGCCGAAAGCCCCACCCATCCGCAAGCACTGCACAACGACGTTAGCCGATGGTATTCCGAGAACACGCGCGATGATTTCCTGGTCGCCACTCGGGTGCTGTGTGGAGGAATCGACCATGATCCCTCCAGCCGCATCCAGCCGGGCGATGGCACACTGTGTTTCCAGATAGAAGTGCTCCTGACCGCCGATGGACAGCTCTCCACTGACCTTGTGCGGGCTCCCAGCGATTGCCGACGCAGCGTCGCCACGCCTGGTGCGAAGCGGACCGGAGTGAAAGGTGTTCTGCGCGATTGCTTCAATAATGCCGAGGATCGGCGCAAGCGGGATGTACTCTAGCTTGACGCGCTCTGCGCCGCGCCGTGCCGCTTCGAGCGTTTCGCCCAGAACCCAGGCGACGGGCTGCCGATGGTACATGATCTCGGTTGGGAAGAGAGGCTCGTCGCGGCGGTTTGCCCCAGCGTTTCCTTCGCCGGGAACATCGTCGGCCGTGAGCGTTGTGAACACGCCTGGTTCGCTTAGCGCGGGCTCGACGTCCAGGGCAGAGAGTTGTGCGTGCGCAATCGGCGCCATGACCGGCCAGGCGTGAAGAATACCCGGGAACTGATCCACCAAGTCGTCTGTGTACAAGGCGCCGCCGGTGACGTGGCCACGAGCGCTTTCGTGCGTCATCATGCAGCCTCCGCGGCGTTCTCATGCCAGTATTTCTCAATCAGCATTTGAGCCATCGCCGAACGGTAAGCGGCCGAACCGCGGTGGTCGCTCAAAGGCTGCAAAGTGATTGAAAGAACGTCTTGGGCCTTCCTGACAGCAGCCAGATCCCAATGCCGGCCCAGAATCGCTTCCTCGGCAGCTATCGCGCGCAGAGGTGTTGGGGCGACGCCACCATAGGCAAAGCGTGCGCGTTCAACGCGGCCGGCATTGTCGAGCGTAACGGCGAAGCAGGCTGCCACTGTGCTGATGTCGTCGAGACGGCGCTTGGCGATCTTATAGAACCGCGCGTTCGCCGGCCACGGCCTGGGGATCTCAATCGCCTTGAGGATCTCATCCGCGGCCAGTGCTGTTTGCCGGTAGCCGTGGAAGAATGAATCCAAGGCGACCGTCCTGTCGCCGTCGCGGCAGGCGATCACCACCTCTGCGTCGTGCGCCAATAGCCAGGGCGCGGCATCTCCGATCGGGGAAGCGGTCGCGAGATTGCCGCCCAGTGTCGCCCGGTTGCGAATCAACGGCGAGGCGAAGAGCGACACCCAATCGCGGAACGATCCGGGCATTTGCAGGGTTCGAGATGCGACTTCGCTCAAAGTAAGTCCGGCGCCGATGCTGAGCGAATCTGGCGCATCCAGGAAGCCGCACAGCTCCGGCAGTGCGTCAACGTTGATCCACACCGGAAAGCGCCGGTATCGAAGGTTCGACTCGACCACCAGATCCGTACCTCCAGCAACGAGGCGGGC
>JBAUOG010001002.1:0-6552 GCA_049579625.1 Bryobacteraceae bacterium | reverse complement strand
CGCATAGAACATGTTGCTCGGAAAGCGCGGACCCCCGGTTTCCGGAATCATCAGCGCGTTGTCGGGCCGGCTGTAAATGCTCATCACGTTGCGATAATTCATATAGTCGAGCAGGTAGTTATCGGGTGCAATGAGATCGATGGAAGGAGTGTTCGCCTTCCACAAGCTGAGCATGTTCGAGGTTGCACCGCCGCTGGGGTAGGCTTCGCCTGGGCGCATAAAGTTCTTCTGCTCCCGCAGCCACACATTTACATACAGCGGAAGCTGATAAGCCTGCTTGCCGCCGGCTGCGACCTCGTTGACGTAATGGGAGACGTAGTATGCCGCGAAGGCTTCATCGGCTTCATCGCCAAAGACCTCCGCCCAGGTGCCCGGATGTTTATTGAGAGCGGTCGCCAGCGCTTCCGGGACCCGGCCGGCAAAGAGCTGATTAGCAGTGGCAGAATGGTCGCGATCGGTACCGAGCGAGCCCGGTTCGTTTTCAACCTGGACCAGAATCACCGTGTGGAGATCACCATCGACGTCGCTCAAGTGCTTCATGAGTTGCGAGAAGGCTCGCTTGTCGGCGGCGAGATTCGTTTCACTTACAGGAGTGAGAACACGTACAGGGTGGCCTCCGGAATCGAGCATGTGAGGATACTTGGCGGGATCGGCTTTAACCCAGGAGGGCACGTAATCCATGGTTCCGTTCTTCCAGGTACCGAACCAAAGCAGCACCAGCCGGAAGTGATGAGCGCGCGCTTGCTCGATAATCCGATCCACCGTGGCAAACTGGAAGCTGCCGGCTTGAGGCTCTACGTCTTCCCAATAAACCGGAACCTCCAGCGTGTTGAGATGCAGGGATTCGGCGGCGGGCCAAAGGGTTTCCAGGCGATCGGGCCAACCGCTGGAATTGTTCACCTGAGCCCCCAGCACGATATAAGGCTTTCCATCGACCAGCAGCGTATACTTCGTTCCCTGCTTTACGAGTTGAGGTGCGGGCGCCGCGGCCAGGCCGAAGGCGAGTATGAGACCGGCAAGAGATGCTTTCACCGCCCCTATTTAATCAGATGCCGGCTTGCCCAAAGGAGTTCGGCTCGAAGAGACGGCTGCTGTTTGAATCGCGGCCAGCAAGGATTCCTCTTCCTCGGGCGCAACGGTTCGAAGGTCGAACGTGAGCCGGTCATCTTCGATACGGGCGATCACTGGAATCGGCGCCTGCCGCAATTTTTGTGCAAAGGCGTCCACCGAGGGAACGCTGAGCTGTACTAGCCAGGTCTTCAGCGTCTGGTTTGGAGTGGAGCCACCACCGATGGCCGACTCCCCTTCCCTGATGCGCACGTCGAGTGGAGCGAGGCGCGCCGCGAGTTGCTGCGCTCGCCGCTGCAACTCCGACACGGAACAAGAGATCATGCGGAGCGTAGGCAACGCCTCCCAGTTCTCGAGCAGCAAGTTGCGCATCGTGGTTGCCAGGCTTTCCAGCACCAGCTTGTCCACCCGGAACGCGCGGTACAGCGGATTACGGCGGATGCGTTGGATCAGTTCGAGGTCGCCGGCAATGATGCCGCTCTGTGGCCCGCCCAGCAGCTTATCGCAACTGAACGAGACCAGATTCACGCCCGCTTCTAAGCTATGCCGCACCAGCGGTTCTTCAATGCCCAAACCGTGAAGATCCATCAGGCAGCCGCTGCCAAGATCCTCGTAGACCGGGATGCCCGATTCACGACCCAGCGTGGACAGCTCCTTTAGCGTAGGACGGCCCGTGAAGCCGGTCATGTGAAAGTTGGACGGATGAACACGGAGGATCAGCTTAGTGCGGTCCGTGATGGCGTTGCGATAGTCCTCGATTCTCGTGCGATTGGTGGAGCCGATCTCGCGCAGGACAACGCCGGAACGCTCCATGATCTCCGGAATGCGGAAGCCGTCGCCGATTTCGATCAGTTCACCGCGAGAGATGATGACCTCAAACCCAGCGGCCAGTTCCTGTAGCGCCAGAAACACGGCGGCGGCGTTGTTATTGACGACGATGGAGGGGCGGTCCAACAGGTGGTTTAGGAGCGAGGTCCAGTGTTGATCGCGCTTGCCACGTTTGCCGTTAGCGAGGTCGTACTCCAGGTTCGAGTAACCGCCGATTGGCTGAAAGTGCGCCAGCGGCGCGCGGCCCAGGTTGGTGTGAAGAATCACACCCGTGGCATTGATCACCGGCCGTAGGGATGGGCTCAGCAGAAGTGCAAGGCGGTGCTCCACCTCCTGCTCAATCCTTTCAGGCTCCTCGGATGTTTCGGAGTTTGCGTCCTTATCTTCGGCGATGCGCCGGCGGCGTTCTGCCAGCACAGCGCGTATCTCGCGAGTCACCAAAGCCCGCGGCAAGTGGGCCAGGCGCTCCAATCCCGAGAGCACCCGGTCCACGGAGGGGAGGCCGCGGTAACCGTTAGACGTCGTCTCCGAACTCACCCTTCCACGTTACTTCTTTGCCGCTGTAGATGGAGGCGCGCCCCAGTAAAGCGAACATGGTGCTGATGGCTGATCGCTCGCCCACGTTCTCCGGCTGGCTGTTCTGGATTCGGGTGAGGAAGTCTTCCAGGGCGTCGATCGTGATGTCGCGCTTGGAGACCATTTCCGTCTGCTGTTTGGGCGCGATGAAGTGGATCATGCTCTTGCGTGACGTGGCAACCGTGCCCTTCGTACCGGTGAACTCCTCGCCGACATGCGAGAAGCCCGGCGGGGTTAACTGATTTGCCTCATAGTTCACGTTGATGTTGTTGGGGAACCGGAAGGACAGGCTGAGGTTATCGAGGATGTCCATGTTGGTCCTGATCTTGCGGCCGCCAACGCCAACCGCGCTGATGGGACGAGCGTTCAGGAACCAATGCAGAACATCGAAGTTATGGCAATCCTGTTCGACGATGATGTCGCCGGAAAGGTCCCGGTAAGCGAACCAGTTGCGCAACTTCTCCACCTTGGGGTCATCGTAATGGTGGATCGTGAAAGGGTCGCCGCCGATCCAGAAAGCGCGTGCAGTGGCCAATTCTCCGAGGCTGCCGTCCTGAAGGAGCTTAAAGGCTTCGAGGTACACGGGGCCGTAACGCTGCTGAAAGCCAACCGCGAGTGTCTTGGTGGGATCGGCTTTTCGGGACGCCTTGATGACGCGATGCACGCCTTCAAGGTCGACGCCCATGGGCTTCTCGCAGTAGATGTGCTTTTTCGCGTCTACGGCCGCCTCGAGCATGCGCGGATGCTCGAACGGCGGAGTAGCGATGAGGACTGCGTCGATGCCGGGGTCGGCAAGTAGCTTCTCAAAGTTATTAAAGGTCTTGGGATTCTCGAGCTTCAGCTTGGCTTTGGCGGTCTCCAGGCGGTCGTCAAAGAGGTCGCAGAGGGCGACGACTTTGGCGCGGGGATCGGCCACGATGTTCCCGGTGTCGTAGGTGCCACGCCCGCCGCACCCGATGAGGCCCACCGTGATGGTGGAGTTAGCTTGGGTGCCGCGCACGCTTTGCGGCTGGACGATGGAAAACGCGGCGGCGCTTAAGCTGGCGCCTTGTAAGAATTGGCGGCGAGACGCGCCGGTGAGACTCGACATAGTTGGCTCCTCGTGGGAACCAACCAACGCAGGGGTTCCCGCCCCGAATTATATGTAATCCGGGGCGGATACGCATGATCCTTTTGCACTAATGTACTTCGATGTGGAGGTCCTCATCCGAATGACGGTGACGCCAGTTCCAATAGTCATCCCGATCCCTCGGACTCAGCGATGAAAATTGGCGATACTCGTGATGGTGCTCGTTCCAGTACATGCGATACGCGCGCTCCTCACGTTCGTTCCACTCGTGCTTGTCATGGTGGGCTTTATCTTCGTAGACGACAACGCCGTGGTCATGGTCGTGGTCCTGGTCTTGGGCTCGCAATACTGCTGGGCTCATCGCGACTGCACCAACGAGAGCAGCACTTAGCAAGGCTGCATTTAAGAAACGGGACATAGTCACTCTCCTCCACTCGGTTTAGGCAGTTACTCTGCCACCGTTTTCTTGTCGAAACCTGGGAACGCAAGGAACTGAAATGTAAAGAAGAGGCCAAACTCTCGAGTGGACTCTAAAGGCTCGGGCTTCACTTTGGCTTGGTAAATAGTGCAGTTCGCGATCAGCAAACCTTTCTAAACTGCCTTTAATGCAAGCCTGCGAGGTTCAAGCGTACCTCCGCCCAAAGCGTCGACGTCTAATCAGCAGACGTATGAGCCAGGAGACTTAATCGTAATGCGATCTAATGAGATTCCCACATGTCAGGCAGTAGTTTTGCTGAGTCTGATCGTGACTGCTACCGCGTTCGCGCAAGACCCGAACCAATATCCGCAAACGCCGCCGCCTGAGCAGCAACAGTACCCGCCGCAAGGCCAATACCCGCCTCAGGGGCAATATCCGCCACAGGGGCAGTATCCACCATCGCAGGGGCAATATCCACCTCAGTCGAGCCAATATCCACAGGGACAATACCCTCCACCACAGTATCCAGCGCCGCCGGCCTTGGCGCCGCAGCAGTTAGACCAGCTCGTGGGACCGGTGGCGCTTTATCCGGATGGATTACTAGCGCAACTGCTCACCGCTTCGACCTACCCGAACGAGATCCCCGATGCCGCCACATGGGCGAATCAGCATCAATATCTGAAGGGAGATGCGTTGGCCCAAGCGATTCGGCAGGACAACCTGAACTTTGATCCCAGTGTTATGGCGCTGCTGCCCTTCCCCACGGTGCTCGACTACATGGCTCGATACATGGGCTGGACGCAGGAACTAGGCAACGCGGTGCTCGCGCAACGAGATCAAGTTATGGACTCAGTGCAACGCCTGCGTCAACAAGCCTACGATTATGGGTACCTCCGGAGCAACCAGAACGAGCGAGTGGTACAGGATCAGGGCGCGATTCAAATTGTGCCCGGGTCACCGGATTACTACTACGTGCCCTATTACAACCCAACTGTCGTTTTTGTACGTCCACGGCCCGGTTTCTATGTCGGAGCGGCAATCCGCTTTGGACCTGGGATCACCGTCGGTGCAGCCTTTGCGTCCTGGGGATGGGGCGGCGTCGGCTTTGGATGGACCAACCACAGCATTGTGATTGACCGCCGTCCCTGGGTGCGGACCTGGACTAACCGAAGCGTCTATGTACACCCGTATGCAGCGCCGTATCATCCTGGCCCAGGCCCCCGAGTGGAGCATCACGAGAATCGCCATTACGAAGCCCACGAGCGGCACGAGGCGCATTAGAGGATCCGAAAGCGTTGGCCCACCTTTTGCCAGGCGAGGTCATGCTCCTCGCACCAGTCGATCGCTGTTTGTCCCAGCGCATCGGCTCGAAATGTAAACCAATCCGACTCGATCCGGTGCCTCCGAACCGTGTCCTTGAAATACCGGAATGCATCTTTGCCGTGAATGGCCCCAAGCAGGTCCTCGCGAATTCTTTCGGAGGTCACCGAGAGAGAGAAGTCATGCATGATCTCCCACTCGTGAACATCGAATTTGCTGGGAAGCTTCAGGAACCGGTCAGTCGAGACAATTCGCCTGGCAATGTCCCATTCCTCCTTCTGCCAGTCTGGAAGGTCCGGGTCCTCGCCGGTATCCTCTTCCGCGTCGCGGAGGAGATCGCTGGAAACTGTTTCGACCCCGGTATCGAGATCCAAGAAAGAATACGCCTCGTCGATTTGCATCTCCAGCGCGTCAACGATGTCACTCAGGAGAACAGTCGCGGCCATGGCTATGGGTAATATTATCCTCGCCGCCCGGTCGGAACAGAAGTGCCGGACTGGTGCTCGGGCGTGTGCAGTTCGCGCCGCTTCAACCAGTTCGCCATGAACAAGAGGGCGATCAAGAAAGCCGGACCAGCGATGGTGAGAATGCGGTTCAGCTTTATCGCTGGGGCCAGCATGAGCGACGTCGTCAAAGCCACATACAGCAAGCCTGCGAACGAGTAGAGTACTGCGCCGATCCACTCCCAGCGCCAGGCGAGCGCGAGGATGGCAAGCACCACGAACACTGGCACCAAGTGCATGATCAACGCCAAAGCGGTGTCCCAGAATCCGTGGGGCTCGCTGAAAACGTCCAGGGCGAAGAGGCTCAGGAAGGCGGCGAAGGCGATTGAGAGAGAGCGCGGTGTCCAGAACAATAACCGCCTCGACAGGGTAGACATGTTTGCTCCTGCCTCGATACTACATCCGCCGCCGGTCGCGGGTAGTCGTAGCTAGCCCGAGCTAGGCCATTAGCTATCGAGTTATAGCACTAATCTCTTCGGCCAGGCTATCTGACTCGCGCGTTCCGAGATGAACCTCTCCCTGCGTCGTCTCGATTCGCAACGCGGTGAGTTATTACTGACCAAATCGCCCAAAGCAAAATTGGGTAGTGGGTCAGTTTGAAAAAAGGAGGTATTGATATTGGCAACACAAGTGCTACCGCGTCCTACTTCTCCAACTCGTAGACCCTTACCGCCAAGCACAAGAGTCAGATACAATAGGGGCATGACGATAGCGCTGGGCGTTGTCTGTTCCGATGGAATCGTTATTGGAACGGATCTCGAATATAGCCG
>JBAUOG010001001.1:0-4538 GCA_049579625.1 Bryobacteraceae bacterium | reverse complement strand
ACCGGTTTGAAAGAGCGGGAAGAAGAACTGGCCCGGCTCAGGAAGGAGTCGGAACAGTTTCCGGCACGGCTGCAAAAGGAAACGGATGCGGCAGCCGCCAAGGCCCGAGCGGAGACGCAGCGGCAGTTCGAGCAGCAAGTACTGCTCCAGAAGAAAGACAGCGAGGCCGACCAGCGGCTGGCGCAAGTACAAATCAAGACGCTGGAGGAGGCGGTGGCGAGGCAGTCGGCTCAAGTACAGGATTTGCAGAAGCAACTGAACGAAGCCAAGCAGCAGGTACAGGACATCGCGGTGAAGGCGATTGAGGGGGCGTCGGGGGCGAGGGCGCTGACGCACGTGAACCAGATTGCGATGGAGCAGGCAAAGCAGCGGTCGCCACAAGGCTGAAGCAGGGCACTCGCCATCTACGAGGAACTCGGCCGCGCCGACCCAAGCAGCGGTGAGAACACCGGGTATCTTAATGAGGTTCGGGCGCGAATCACGGCGGTTGAGCGTGGCGGAACCGAGCCACGCTAGGAATGGCAAAACTGTCTCAACCGATGCACCGCGTTAGTTAGCTCCGCTACAATTACTAAGGGTTTCGACCATATATATGGCTAGCATCGTGAAGAGTACGAAGAAAGCGGCGAGTGCCAGACGCGCCCGTCAAGCCGCCGACGCTGTCGTTGTGAATACAATAGCCGTCGAACGCGGCAATCTGGAACAACGCTTCCACCGGGGCCGTGCTCACCGTGAGAACCTCAGCCGAGCAGCGCTGGGCGAGCTTGAGGCCAGCAAGCGGAAAATCGACGTAATTGGCATTCTCCAGCAGCCTGAAAAAAACAAGGTGCCGGAGCTTCTTCCTGTCAAGTACAAGCGGATGTCGGCATCGCCATTTGCCTTCTTTCGCGGCTCGGTCGGGCTGATGGTCGCCGACCTGGCCCGTCTGCCGAATACCGGCATCATGGTTCAGCTCTGCGGCGACGCGCATGTTCAGAACCTGGGTTCTTTCGCGGGCCCGGACGGCCGTCTCCTGTTCGATGTGAACGATTTTGACGAGACCATCGCCGGTCCCTGGGAATGGGATGCCAAGCGCATGGCCACCAGCATCGTGCTGGCGGGCCGTGACTCGGGTCACCGAAAGGCCGGATGTGCCGAGGCGGTGGCGGCGTTCGGAGCCGCCTACCAGGGGGCCATCGCCGAACTGGCCGGTATGCCGTTGCTTGCGGCGGCTCGCCATCATACCAATCGTGACAAGTCGAAGCCCGTTTCTGGAGCCATCGCCCAATCGCGCCGCGCGCAGCCCTTCGATCTGCTTCAGAAATACACCACTACCGACGCCGCGGGCAGCGTCGTGTTCCATGAGACGCGCCCGGATCTTCGCCGGGCCACGAGCAAGGAGAAGGCCGCCGTCCTGGAAGCTTTGCCCGCATACCGTCAATCGCTGGCTCCCGAGCGCCGCCACATCTTCGACTTCTTCCAGCCGGCTGATGTGGCTTTCAAGATTGTCGGCACGGGCAGCGTCGGCCTGCGCGACTGGGTGGTGCTTATGTTTGGTAACGGGCCATCCGACGCGCTATTCCTGCAAATCAAACAGGAAGTTGAGTCCGCTTACGCCGGGGCGCTGGGCCGAACCGGCCACGACCACCAGGGGCAGCGCGTGGTGGATGGACAACGACGTATTCAAGCTCGGTCAGATTTGTTGTTGGGCTGGACCACCATCGGTAAGTATCAGTATCTGGTGCGCCAGCTAAATGACCGAAAGGGCAGCATCGACATCAAGAAACTGAAGGGTGAAGGACTTCACGAATTGGCGACCGTCGCCGGCGAATTGCTCGCTCACGGTCACGCCCGCTCAGGTGACGCGATTGAACTCCTCGGCTATGTGGGGAACGGAGAGCGGGTCACGCAGAGCATGGTCGAATACGCGCTCGGCTACGCCGACCTGGTCGAAAAGGACTTTGAGGTCTTTCAAAAGGCGATTGCACGAAAGAAGATCACCGTCGCCGAAGACGCCGAGGCGGCGCCTCCCGTCTTCTCGAAAGGCTAGTCGGTCTTCACCGTCTCTTTGAAACGATGCTCCGGCCGGGGAGCGCCCGGCTGGAAGGACTCCTGCCGGACAAACCCGACCGTGCCCGGAACGTGCTGAAATGCCTCTGCGGCGACTCTGCTTAATTGCTCGGGATCGCACTTCGCGCGAATGTTCACGGCAATTTCGTGTTCTAAGGCAGGCGAGGCCGTAAGGTCGCCCTCTACCTCAGGCTCTGTCTGATTACTGCAGACAGCGGCTTCCACAAAGCCAGTCGCGCAGCGATCCAACAACTTCAAGTGCATGATGGGCGCATTGGCGCCGGTGAGCATTGCCTCAATCGCATCGAATAACGGACCAGCCAGCGCAGCCGGCGAGAGTGGTGTTGCCAGGTTCACCGTTACCTGCCAGTTCAGCCAGCCGAGCGTTGCTTCCGCCTCTGCATAAAGCTTGTAGTCCAGATCATGAAGGAGTCTGGCGCCTGGCTCTATGCAGCCGCCCACCACCTCCGCAAGCCACGCTGCGACTCCCACGCCCGTCTTTGCGCTGAGCCTGCGAACGTTTGTGAAGTCCTTCAACGGCGGCGGCGACGGGAACAGGTCGCACTTGGTCCAGCAGATCAGGTCGGCTTCCTCCATCTGCTCCCAGAACAAATATTGCAACTTCGGGTCGGCTTTTAAGCCGCTCATTTCCTTTGCTCTTGCTGGATCCACAAGCACGGTATAAGGTGCCAGCCGGAAATCGGCGTGGTAGTAGGCCTTGATCGGCTGTAATACGGTGGCCGAAATGTCCGTACAGCTTCCGACCGGTTCTATGAAGATCACCGCCGGCTTAAGACGAAGGAGCTGCCCCGCCGCTTCCATAAGTTCCGAGAAGCGGCAACAGAAACAAGCCCCCGTCACCTCTTCGGTGGACAAGCCCGAACCTTCCGCCCACTGGGTGTCGACTAGCTGTTCGCCCTGGTCATTGGTGACGATTCCGGAGTGGATGCCACGGTCTTTCAGGATCTGGGCGGCGCGCAAGAGAAGCCGCGTCTTCCCCGCACCGAGGAAGCCACCCACTGGAACAATGATCGGTCTTGGGTCGTTAGCCATCGGTGCCCCTCGGGATCAGGAGTGGTCCTTCGTGCCCGCGTGCGTCGAGGCGGATCATGGCCGCCGTCTCACCGTCCTCGATCGCCAGCGCCACGTCGAACAGGTTGATACAGGGGCAAATATGCCTCGGAAGAAGATAGACAAAATCGCCAACGCCAGGAACATCTTCAGGGTCTCGCGCATCAACCGGCAGATGCTCTTCGCTGGGCTTCAACGGTGTCCAATCCGGGTGACCGAGCACTGCGCAGGTGGGCACACCGGCGTCGGCGGAAACGCTTTTGTGGCCGGCGTCGCAGGTAAACCGTCCGGGTTTCGGATGGCTGACTACGCTGGCAACCACCAGGGCCGCTGGACGAAGGCCGGGTATGGCAGAGAGCTGATCGAGGCTGGTCAGGTCGTTATAGACCAACGTCCCCGGTGACACACGATGCACGAAACTGCCCTGTCTGAACGGCTCGAATGCCAGGGAGCAAGGCATCGCCGGGGTTCCCGCGGTGATCACTTCCCCGGCGGGAGTGCCTGCATTCGTGAGTGCGTCAATCAGCTTGAGTAGTTGATGATACCCCTGTTCGGCATGCGACTGGCGCACAACCGGATCGGGTTCGGAGATGTGGCCATCGTAGTAATGCAGGCCGCGGAACTGACCGCCGGCGAGTCTGGCCAGTTCCACCGTTTCCTGGACCAGCTGTTGCGGGATTCCGGTGCGATCCATTCCCGGATTGACGTCGAGGAAGACGCCGACCGGATGGCCCCGCCATTGCTTAACTTGTTCAGCGTTTTCCGCGAGCCCGGAGATTGCCACGCCGGGATACTTTTCCGCTATCTCGAGCACACGCCCTGCATTGGCGCCCACCATCGGGTACGCTACCAAGACGTCACTGGCGCCCGCGTCGCAGGTGGTCAGGAGTTCCAGCGTGGTGGCGCACTTAAACTGTTTCACGCCATGAGCGATCAGCCGCCGGACAACCTCGCCGCTCTTCGCAGTCTTCACGTGCGGACGCCAGCGGTTGGCATCGCCGTTCATAGCCTGGATTGTGGCCACGATGTTGCTGTCGATGAATGATGGATACAACAGCAGCGCTGGAGTTTGGACGCGACTGAGGTCGCGGACTCGGTAGGCGCCCAGTGATGGAAGCGTGCTCATTCGCCCTTCAGATTCTTGTCGAAGAATTCCGTCATGCCTTCGTACATTGTCTTGCGCACAGGTCCGCCGACCCCGTGGCTCTTCTGTGGAAACAGCATGAGGTCAAACTGCTTCCCGGCCTTTTGCAGGGCGTTTGTCATCTGCAGAGAATTCTGGAACAACACATTGTCGTCTTCGAAATTGTGGATGATCAGCAGTTTCCCCTGGAGTTTATCGGCGGCCAGGACGTTCGAGCTCTTGTCGTAACCAACTTTGTTCTCGCCGGGCAAACCTAAGTAGCGTTCCGTGTAGA